>DATGOB010000079.1:0-11664 GCA_036010205.1 Promicromonospora sp.
ATGACTACCTCGGCGAACTGCGGGTCAGTGCTCGTCGCCGATGAGGTCGCGGGACTCGTCCTCGCGGCCGTCCAGGTTCATGTCGGTCGTGCGGGCCTTGCGGGCGTCCCAGCGCAGCGAGACCGCGCCGAGGATCGCGGCGAGCACCGACCCGCCGAGGATGGCGATCTTGGCTCCGTCGGTGTGCTCCGAGTCGCCGAACGACAGCTCGCTGATGAGCAGCGACACCGTGAACCCGATACCGGCCAGGAACCCGACGGGCAGCAGGTCGCGTACGCCGATGGCGTCGGGCAGGCGCAGCGGGGTCAGGCGGGTGACGAGTGCCGTCGTGCCGAGCACGCCGATCAGCTTGCCGAGCACCAGGCCGCCCGCGATCGCCGCGACGACCGGCTGGCCGAGCACCGCGAGCGGGCCGTCGCCCTCGACCAGCGTGACCCCCGCCGCGAAGAAGGCGAAGACCGGCAGGGCGATGCCCGAGGAGAGCGGGCGGATCCGGTGCTCGTACTGCGTCGTGCGCGAGGTCGCCTCGCCGTGCCGCGCGATCGCGGGGACGGCGAAGCCGAGCAGCACGCCCGCGATGGTCGCGTGGATGCCGGACGCGTGCATGAGTGCCCAGGCCACGACGGCCAGCGGCAGCAGCACGAACCAGCGCGGCCGGCGGGAGCGCACGTGCCACGCGAACAGGCCGACGCACACCAGCGTGCCGAGCAGCGGCCACCACTGGATCTCGCTCGTGTAGAAGACGGCGATGACGACGATCGCGAGCAGGTCGTCCACGACGGCGAGGGTGAGCAGGAAGGTCCGGATGGCCACGGGGAGCCCGCGGCCGAAGATCGCCAGCACGCCGACGGCGAACGCGATGTCCGTCGCGGTGGGGATCGCCCAGCCGTGCAGTGCGCCCGGCTCGCCGAGCGAGACCACGGTCACGCTGTAGATGATCGCGGGCACCGCCATGCCGCCCACCGCCGCGATCATGGGCACGCCCGCCTCGCGCGGGTTGCGCAGGCTCCCGGCGACGAACTCCTGCTTGAGCTCGACACCCACCACGAAGAAGAAGACCGCGAGCAGGCCGTCGGCGGCCCAGGTCGCCAGCGTCAGGTCGAGGTGGACGGGGAGCGGCCCGATCTCGTCGGGGCCGACGGTCGTCGCCGACAGCGTCTGGTAGGCCTCGCGCCAGGGGGAGTTCGCCCAGAGCAGGGCAAGGAACGCGGCACCGATGAGGAGCGCGCCCCCGGTGGTCTCGCGGGATACCCAGGCCGTGAGGCGCTGGACGGTAGTGGGGACAGGGGCAGAACCGGTCAAGGTCGTCCTCTCGGCTACGGGGTCGTTCGAGCAGGACCGGTCGACCCGGTCCACGCCGACCAGACTTCCCGGCACTCCCTGGGTCACACCCTAACCCGGAGCAGGTATGCGTCCGGCCAACACTCGGCCGCCGTCAGCCGGCGGCCAGCTCCGCGCACGCCGCCTGCAGCTTGCTGATCGTGTTCCAGTTCCGGGCCGTGGTGGGTGCGCCGACCGCCTTGTCGATGACGGCGGACGTGAGCTTCGACCGCCCGATGCCGTCCACGTAGTGCACGTACAGCACGCCCTGCGCCGTCGCGAGCAGCTCCCGGCCCGCGTTGGCCAGGTCGAGCCGGGCCACGCCCCCCTCGTCGAGCTCGCCGAGGGGCACGTGCACCTGGAGCCGGGCGGGGTCGTCCCGCGCGGCGGCGCGGAACGGGTTGTCCGCGACGACGGCGTCGAGCCGGTCGGCACCGAGCCCGACGGCGGTGACGGGTTGCCCGAGCCGTTCGGTGAGCCGGTCGGCGACGCGCCGGGCGGCCTCGTCGGGGGCGAGCGTGGGTGAGGAGGCCACGAGGTTGCCGCTGGTGAGCAGGGTCCGGGCGGCGTCGAGGCCGACGTCGTGCGCGGCGTCGCGCAGCTCGGCCGACGTGGCGCGCAGCCCTGGCCCGATGTTGACGGCGCGCAGCAGGATCGCGAGGTGAGCCATACGGCCATCCTGCCGGGAGGTGCCGCCTCTCTGCGAGTTTTGCCGTCCCTTGACGCAACAATGAAGTCATTGCCACTGTGTGAACACTTCGTGACAACTTGCGACCCGCCGGTAGATAACCCTGGCCTGTCGATGACAGTGCGCGTAGTTTCCCCTTCAGGGACGGCACCCAGTCGTCCCTTCGGGAGGCCAACCTATGGAGTGCTCGCTCCGTGGAGAAGGGCCGGTCCCGGCTCTGCGCCACGCCGCGGCGCACCGAGTCGGTCGCCCGGTCCATCCACCCGCCCCGGTTCGCCCGGGTCGGACCCGCCGGCAGGCGGTGCCCGCCAGGTAACGACGAGGTTGTCACGGCGTCCAGGCGCCGGAGGGGAGACCGCAGTGAGCCATTCCGCACCCACCACCCGTCCGTCTGACCAGAGTGCCGACGCCGCTGCCGGCGCGGCCGGTGACGAACGCAGGACCTTCGTCATCGACACGTCAGTGCTGTTGAGTGACCCGAGGGCCATGCTGCGGTTCGCGGAGCACGACGTCGTTCTCCCCATCGTCGTGATCACGGAGCTGGAGGCCAAGCGTCACCACGCCGAGCTCGGGTACTTCGCCCGCAGCGCCCTGCGGATGCTGGACGAGCTGCGGGTGCGGCACGGCCGGCTCGACTCCCCGGTCCCTGTCGGCGACACCGGTGGCACGCTGCGCGTGGAGCTCAACCATGTGGACCCGACGGTGCTCCCTGCCGGGTTCCGGCTGGGCGACAACGACACGCGGATCCTCGCCGTCGCCGCCAACCTCGCCGCGGAGGGCAGCAGCGTCACGGTGGTCTCCAAGGACCTGCCGATGCGCGTCAAGGCCTCGGCGGTGGGGCTGCAGGCCGAGGAGTACCGGGCAGAGCTCGCCGTCGACTCGGGCTGGACGGGCATGCGCGAGATCGACCTCTCCGACGAGCAGATGGGCTCGCTGTGGGAGAACGAGTCGATCGAGATCGCGGCGCTGGACCCGGCGACGGTCGAGGCGGCGGAACCGCTCCTCGTGCACACGGGCATGGTCGTGCACTCGCCGGGTGGTTCGGCGCTCGGCCGCGTGACGGCGGACAAGCGGGTGCGGCTCGTGCGCGGTGACCAGGAGGTGTTCGGCGTGCATGGGCGCTCGGCCGAGCAGCGCGTCGCCATCGACCTGCTGCTCGACGAGGAGATCGGCATCGTGTCGCTCGGCGGGCGCGCGGGCACCGGTAAGTCGGCGCTCGCCCTGTGCGCAGGCCTCGAGGCCGTGCTCGAGCGGCAGCAGCACCGCAAGGTCGTCGTCTTCCGTCCCCTGTACGCCGTGGGCGGCCAGGACCTCGGCTACCTGCCCGGCAACGAGTCCGAGAAGATGAACCCCTGGTCGCAGGCCGTCTACGACACGCTCGGCGCCCTGGTGTCGCCAGCCGTGGTGGAGGAGGTCATCGCCCGCGACATGCTCGAGGTGCTGCCGCTCACGCACATCCGCGGGCGGTCCCTGCACGACTCGTTCGTCATCGTCGACGAGGCGCAGTCGCTCGAGCGCAACGTGCTGCTCACGGTGCTGTCCCGCGTGGGGCAGAGCTCGCGCGTCGTGCTCACGCACGACGTCGCGCAGCGCGACAACCTGCGGGTCGGCCGGCACGACGGCGTCGCCGCCGTGATCGAGGCGCTCAAGGGGCACCCGCTGTTCGCGCACGTGACCCTCACCCGTTCGGAGCGCTCGCCGGTGGCGGCGCTGGTCACGGACATGCTGGAACGCCTGGACGTGTGAGGCGCCGCGCTGCCCGGCGCTGCCCGCAGCGCCCCCGCTGAGATCTGGTGTTCGCGCTGAGATCTGGCAGTGCACAGCCAGATCTCAGCGCGAACACCAGATCGCAGTGGTCTCGGTGGCAGCCGGGGCCGGTGCGGCGACGAGGCGCCGGGGGCTCGTGAGCTCCCGGCGCCTCGTGGTACCGCCGCACGCGGGAGGTGTGTCGTCGGACGGAACCCCCCAGCCCCGCAGTCCTGCGGCTCCCTCTCTCCGCGTGCGGCACGAGAGTAGCAGACTTAGGTAAGGCTAACCATAGAGCGCAGCGCCGATCTCAATTCGGCGTCTATCGTTCTTGTCGGATATAGCGCCGCATATAGCATCGGGGCATGCTCATTGCCGAAGACTTCCTCCTGCTCGCCGTCGACGACGAGACGGGCAAGCTCGCCAACGTCGACAACCTGGGTGTGCGCCTCGCCGGCGCCCTCCTGGCCGACCTCGCCTCCGCCAACAAGACGCTGACGCGCGGCGGCCCGCAGGCCGGTGCCTCGCGCGAGGAGCGCGAGAAGGCCGGGGACGCGACGATCCTCGTCACCGACAACACGCCGACGGGCCACATCGCCCTCGACGCCGCCCTGCAGACGATCCTCGCCACGCCCGAGGCGCCCGCCCGCAAGATCATCGAGGCCATCTCGAAGGACGCCGAGGAGAACCTCCTCGCGGCCCTGGTCGAGCGCGGCATCCTGGAGAAGGAGGAGCAGAAGCTCTTCCGCATGCTGCCGATCACGCGCTGGCCCGCCGCCGACTCGACCCACGAGACGGCCCTGCGCGAGACCCTGGTGAAGGTGCTGGTCGAGGGCGCAGAGCCGGACGAGCGCACCGCGACGCTCATCTCGCTGCTGCACGGCTCCGGCCTCATCGGCGGTGTCGTCGGCAAGGAGCAGCGCAAGGCCGCTCGCGACCGCGCCGAGGAGATCGCGGGCAGCGAGTGGGGCGTCGCCACCCTCGCGACCCAGATCGCCGTCGCCGCCACCGTCGCAACGGTCGCGACCGTCGGCGCCGCTGTCGCCACCGCCCTGATCCTGCAGGCCGGCAAGGAGGGCGAGGCAGCCGCAGCCGACGCCGCTCCCGCCGAGACCCCGGCGGTCTGAGCCCACGACGAAGCGCCTGCCCGCTCGACCCGGTACACCGGGGAGCGGGCAGGCGCTTCGTCGTGTGCGGAGCGGCCGGTCAGGCCTGCGGCGGGCGCGTCATCGACAGCACGTCGAGTGCCGTGTCGAGCTGCTCCTCGGTGACCTCGCCGCGCTCGACGAAGCCGAGGTCGATCACGGCCTGGCGCACCGTGATGCCCTCCTTGACGGCATGCTTGGCGACCTTCGCGGCCGACTCGTAGCCGATCACCCGGTTGAGCGGCGTGACGATCGAGGGCGAGGACTCCGCCAGCGCGCGGGCGCGGTCCACGTTCGCGGTGATGCCGCTGACGGTCTTGTCCGCCAGGACCCGCGCGGAGTTCGACAGCAGGCGGATCGACTCCAGCACGCCCTGCGCGATGACCGGGATCTGCACGTTGAGCTCGAACGTGCCGGACGCACCGGCCCACGCGACCGTGGCGTCGTTGCCGATGACGCGCGCGCACACCATGAGCACGGCCTCGGGGATCACCGGGTTGACCTTGCCCGGCATGATCGACGAGCCCGGCTGCAGGTCGGGCAGCGCGATCTCGGCGAGGCCGGTGTTCGGGCCCGAGCCCATCCAGCGCAGGTCGTTGCAGATCTTCGTCACGGAGACGGCGATGGTGCGCAGCGCGCCGGACAGCTCGACGAGCCCGTCGCGGGCCGACTGCGCCTCGAAGTGGTCCCGCGCCTCGGTCAGCGGCAGGCCGGTGTCCTGCGCGAGCAGCGCGATGACGCGCTGCGGGAACCCGGCGGGCGTGTTGATGCCCGTGCCGACGGCGGTACCGCCCAGCGGCACCTCGGCGACGCGCGGCAGCGCGGCCTGGAGGCGCTCGACGCCGTAGCGGACGGCGGCCGCGTAGCCGCCGAACTCCTGGCCCAGCGTGACCGGGGTGGCGTCCATGAGGTGGGTGCGCCCGGACTTCACGACCGTCGCGTACTCGTCGGCCTTCGCCTGCAGGGCGTCGGCCAGGTGGGTGAGCGCGGGCACCAGGTCGTTGACGACGCCGGACGTCGCCGCGACGTGCACCGACGTGGGGAACACGTCGTTGGACGACTGGGACGCGTTGACGTGGTCGTTCGGGTGCACGTCCTTGCCGAGCGAGCGCGTGGCCAGCGTGGCGAGCACCTCGTTGGTGTTCATGTTCGACGACGTGCCCGACCCGGTCTGGTAGACGTCGATCGGGAAGTGCGCGTCGTGCGCGCCGGAGGCGACCTCGTCCGCGGCGGCGACGATGGCGTCCGCGATGTCCTGGTCGAGCACGCCGAGCTCCGCGTTCGCCGTCGCGGCGGCCTTCTTGACGCGCGCGAGGGCCTCGATGTGGGCACGCTCGATCGGGGTGCCGGAGATCGGGAAGTTCTCGACGGCGCGCTGCGTCTGGGCGCGGTAGAGGGCGTCCGCAGGCACGCGGACCTCGCCCATGGTGTCGTGCTCGATGCGGTAGGCGGTGGTGTCGCCGGACTCGGCGGAGCCCGACGAGACGACGGTGTCAGCAGTCATGGGTCTATCGTGCCGCAGCCGCGTACCGGCGACGCACCGCAGGGCGTGAGTCGTGTCACCCCTGCGGCGCGCCGACCCCGGTCAGGCGGGCGGCGCCTCGCCGATGTCACCGATCACGTTGACGAGGCGGGCGTTGCCCACCGCGAGGTCGTACTCGAGACCGACGACGGCGCAGCGGCCCTCCTCGACCGCCTGCTTCAGGCCGGCCGAGTACCCGTGCAGCATCCCCACCGTGTGCTTGACGTGCTCGCGGCGCAGCAGGTCCTGGTCGGCGAGCAGACCCATCGCCGCCGCCGGGTCGCCCGAGGTGATGCTCGCGATCGACGGGATGACCCGGTCGACGACGGCGCGCACGAACCCCTCGGGCTGCTCGCCCGTGGACAGGGTGTGTGCGGCGGCCGCCACCGCCCCGCACGAGTCGTGCCCGAGCACCACGACGAGCGACGCGCCCAGGATGTCCACGCCGTACTCGATCGAGCCGATCACGGTGGTGTCCACGACGTGCCCGGCGGTGCGGACCACGAACATGTCGCCCAGGCCCTGGTCGAAGATGATCTCTGCGGCCACGCGGGAGTCCGAGCAGCCGAAGATCACCGTGTGCGGGTGCTGCGCCGCCTGGAGCTCGCGGCGTCGGTCCGCGCCCTGCGACGGGTGCGCCGGTGCGTCGGCGACGAACCGGTCGTTGCCCGAGCGCAGCAGCGCCCAGGCGTCCCGCGGGCTGAGGCGCTCCGGCATCGGGACAGGGTTCATGCGCTGATCTCCTCGCGTCGCGGCGGGTTCGCGCCCGCCCGGGACACGGTGACGGCCGCCACCGCGACACACCCTTCCAGCAGCGTACGCACCGTGGCGGCGTCGACGGCGCGCAGCGCGTCGCGCCGGGCGGCGCCCAGCAGGTCGTGCTCCCACAGGCCGTCGATCAGCGCGCCCATGAACGAGTCGCCCGCACCCACCGTGTCGACGACGTCGACGCGCGGCGCCCGCACCTCGACCTCGCCGGCCGCCGAGACCGCCACGGCGCCCTCGCCGCCCAGCGTCACGACGACGAGCGCGGGCGTGCCCGCCTGCCACCGCCGCGCGACCTCGACCGGCTCGGTACCGGGATAGAGCCACTCCAGGTCCTCGTCGCTCACCTTGACGACGTCGGACAGCGCCACGAGCTCCTCGACCCGCGGGCGCACCTCGTCGGCGTCGCCCATGATCGCCGGGCGGGCGTTGGGGTCGTACGTCGTGGTCGCGCTCGCCCGCGCCGCCTCCAGGAGCTCGCGCACCTGGCCGGCACCCGGCTCGAGCATCGCCGCGATCGACCCGGTGTGGACGGCGAGGGTGGGGCCGTCGTCGCCGTCCTCCGGACGCGCCGCGCCGGGGACCTGCCACGTGAGGTCGAAGTCGTAGGTGGCGGACCCGTTCTCGTCGAGCGTCGCCGCCGCAACGCTCGTGCGCTCGGCGCCGTCGCTGCCCTCGACCAGGTGCACGTCCGACTCGGCGAGCCAGTCGCGCACCAGGTCGCCCCGCTCGTCCCGGCCCAGCCACGTCGCGAGCCGCACCCGACGGCCCAGGCGGCCCAGCGTGAGCGCCACGTTCGCGATGCTGCCGCCCGGATGGTCCGCGGTCGAGCCGTCCGGCCGCCGCACCTGGTCCACGAGGGCCTCGCCCACGGCGAGCACGTGCCCGGTCATCATGCCTCCTGAGGCGAGTCGGTCGAGACGGTCGACGCCTGCTGCGCGGCGGCCAGGCGCTCGCGCGCGCCGTCGAGCCACTCCTGGCAGCGTGCCGCCAGGGCCTCGCCGCGCTCCCAGAGCGCGAGCGACGCCTCGAGCGGCTCGCCGCCGGCCTCCAGGCGGCCGACCACCTGCACGAGCTCGTCGCGCGCCTGCTCGTAGCTCAGCGTCGCGACGTCGGGGGCGTCCTTCGTCGGATCGGTCACAGCGTCTGTACTCACAGGGACAGTCAACAGCACGACGCCGACATCCGTGCACGGCCGTCCACAGGTTCGACACCGGGCACGGGATCCGGCCGGGAATCAGCTTGGCCCGCAGGCCCCCGCCGTCGGACGATGTGCCCCATGGGCCACCTCGAAGCAGCGCACCTCGAATACCACCTGCCGGACGGCCGGACCCTCCTGGGAGACGTCTCGTTCCGCGTGGGCGAGGGCAGCGCCACCGCGCTCGTCGGCCCGAACGGGGCGGGCAAGACCACGCTCCTGCGGCTCGTCACGGGCGAGCTCGCGCCGCACGGCGGGTCCGTCACCGTCAGCGGCGGCCTCGGCGTCATGCGGCAGTTCGTCGGGTCCGTGCGGGACGAGTCGACGGTCCGCGACCTGCTCGTCTCCGTGTCCCACCCGCGGCTGCGGGACGCCGCGCGCGCCGTCGACGAGGCCGAGCACGCCATCCTCACCGTCGACGACGAGGCGGCGCAGATGGCGTACGCCCAGGCGCTCGCCGACTGGGCGGAGGTGCGCGGGTACGAGGCCGAGACGCTGTGGGACGTGTGCACCATGGCGGCCCTCGGCGTGCCGTACGAGCGCGCGCAGTACCGCGAGGTGCGCACGCTGTCGGGCGGCGAGCAGAAGCGGCTCGTGCTGGAGGCGCTGCTGCGCGGCACCGACGAGGTGCTGCTGCTCGACGAGCCCGACAACTACCTCGACGTGCCCGGCAAGCGCTGGCTCGAGGAGCAGCTGCGCGCCACGAGGAAGACCGTCCTGTTCGTCTCCCACGACCGCGAGCTCCTGGCCCGCGCCGCCGACCGCATCGTCTCCCTCGAGCCCGGCCCCGCCGGAGCGGACGCGTGGGTGCACGGCGGCGGGTTCGCGACGTTCCACGACGCGCGCCGCGAGCGGTTCGCGCGGTTCGAGGAGCTGCGCCGACGCTGGGACGAGAAGCACGCGCAGCTCAAGAAGCTCGTGCTCACCCTGCGCCAGCAGGCCGCGAACAGCCCCGACATGGCCTCGCGCTACCGGGCCGCGCAGACGCGCCTGCGGAAGTTCGAGGAGGTCGGCCCGCCGCCCGAGCCGCCGCGCGAGCAGGACATCACGATGCGGTTGCGCGGCGGGCGTACCGGCCTGCGCGCCGTGACGTGCGAGGGACTCGAGCTGACGGGGCTCATGAAGCCCTTCGACCTCGAGGTCTTCTACGGCGAGCGCGTCGCGGTGCTCGGCTCCAACGGCTCCGGCAAGTCGCACTTCCTGCGTCTCCTCGCGGGCGGCGACGTCGCCCACACCGGGTCCTGGAAGCTCGGCGCGCGCGTCGTGCCCGGCCACTTCGCGCAGACGCACGCGCACCCGGAGCTGTTCGGCCGCACGCTGCTCGACATCCTGTGGGAGGACCACGCTCAGGACATCGGCAAGGCGATGGCCCGGCTGCGGCGGTACGAGCTGAGCGCGGCGGCCGAGCGGCCGTTCGACCGGCTGTCGGGCGGGCAGCAGGCCCGGTTCCAGATCCTGCTGCTCGAGCTCGCCGGCTGCACGGCCCTGCTGCTCGACGAGCCGACCGACAACCTCGACCTCGAGTCGGCCGAGGCCCTGCAGGAGGGGCTCGAGGCGTTCGACGGCACCGTCCTCGCCGTGACCCACGACCGCTGGTTCGCGCGCTCCTTCGACCGGTTTCTCGTCTTCGGGTCCGACGGCGTCGTCCGCGAGACGCCCGAGCCCGTGTGGGACGAGCGGCGGGTCGAGCGCGAGCGGTAGCCGTCAGGCCGGTGCGACGCCCTGCTCGGCGAGCAGCCGGAGCAGGGTGTCGTGGCCGTGCGCGAGCCGCCAGTCCACGGCGACCATCCCCACCGACCGTGCGCTCTCGACGTTGGGCGAGTGGTCGTCGACGAAGAGGATCGCGTCCGGCTCCACGCCGATCTTCGTCGCGGCCGTGCGGAAGAACTCGGCGTCCGGCTTCGCGACGCCGAGGTCGCACGAGTAGAGCGTGACGTCGAACAGCTCCTCGTACGGGAGCGCCGTGCGCATGTACGCCGCGCGCTCCCGCGCCTGGTTCGTGCCGAGGTGCACCCCGTACCCGGCCTCGCGCAGCCCGCGCACCAGGTCCAGCGAGTCCTGCGAGACGGCGAGGTTCTGCCAGACGGCGGCGAACAGGTCGGCGGGAGCCACGTCGACGTCGTACTCCCGCAGCACGTCGCCGAGGACGGCGAGGAAGTCGCCGTCGCCCGTGAGCAGCGGGCGTTCGCGCTCGGACGCCATGGTGAGGATCTCGCGGGCCCGTTCGCCGAGGAGAGGCTCCGCCGAGGCGAAGAAGCCGCCGCGGATCTCCTGGAGCACGCCGTCGGCGTCGAAGAGGACGTGTCGGATGGTCACGCGGGCACCGTAGCCGGTGCGTCAGCGGCGGGTCACGCCGGCGGACCCTGCACCGCTTGCCGGTACGCGGCCAGCTTCTCCGGGTTGAGCTGCCACGACAGCTCGTGCACCCCGTCGTCGGCGACCGCGACCGAGAGCACGCCGACCAGCACGCCGTCGCGCACCATGCCCACCGCCTCGGTGCCGTTGGCGACGAGCGAACGGGTCGTGACGCCTGCCCAGAACTCGTCCGCGAACGCCGAGAGCAGCCGCGCGACCTTCGTGCGGCCCTGGACGACGACCCGGGCGACGTGCTTGACCCGCCCGTCGCTGTCGGAGCGCGAGACGACGTCGTCGGCGAACAGCCGCTCCAGCGCCGCGACGTCGCCCGCCCGTGCCGCGGCGAGGAACGCCTCGAGGAGGGCCCGGCGGTCGGCGGTGCTCACGGTGTTGCGCCGCCCGGACGCGAGGTCCTTGCGGGCGCGGCTGACGAGCTGCCGGGCCGCAGCAGGCGTCGTGTCGATGATCCGGGCGATCTCCGGGTAGCCGTAGTCGAACGCCTCGCGCAGCACGTACGCGGCCCGCTCGGTGGGCGTCAGCCGCTCCAGCAGCACCAGCACGGCGACGTCGAGGGCCTCGGCGCGCTCGGCGCCCAGCGTCGGGTCCGCGCTCGTGTCGACCGGCTCGGGCAGCCACGGCCCGACGTACGCCTCCCGGCGCGAGCGCGCGCTCTGCAGCACGTTGATCGCGAGCCGGGTCGCCGTGGTGGTGAGGAACGCCTGCGGGTTGCGGACCACCGTGCGGTCGGTCGTCTGCCAGCGCACCCACGTCTCCTGCACCACGTCCTCCGCCTCGGCCGCCGAGCCGAGCATCCGGTACGCGATGCCGAACAGCCGCCTGCGGGCGGTGCCGAACTCCTCCGCGGCGTCGTCGAGCGTGGCCACGTCACCAGTCATCGTGCTTCTCCTCAGGACCGGCGCGGCGC
>DATGOB010000080.1:0-11616 GCA_036010205.1 Promicromonospora sp.
GGACCCGGCGTCCGGCGGCGGCCTGCGGCGCGTGGCGGGCACGCTCGCCCGCGGGACGGACGACGCGGGCGACGCCGGGGCGGTCGCCCGGCTCGTGCCCGGACGGCGCGGCCCGGCGGAGGTGCGCACCGCACCCGCCCCGCGCGACGTGCGCCTCGAGGCCGACGTCCGGCTGCCCGAGGACGCCGGGTCGTTCACCGCCACCGTCGGCGGACCGGGCCGGCCCGGCGTCGACGTGCGGCTCGACGCCGACGCGCGCGAGCTCGTCGTCACCCAGGGGCACCGTGTGCGGCGCGCGGCCCTGCCCGACGGCGCCGACCTCACCACGTGGCACGTCCTGACCGTGACGGCCGACGACGGCGCCGTCGTCGCCCGCCTGTCCTCCAGCGGCCTCGGCGACGCCGACGCCGAGGTACGCCTGCCCGTGGCCGGGCTGCCGCGCCGCGCGCCGGTGCACCTCGCCGCGACGGGTGCCGAGGCGCAGCTCGACAACCTCACCGTCGTGGCGGCGCACGAGCCGGTCACGGAGCGCGTGGCCGAGCCCCGCGCCGGTGCCGTGACGTTCGCCGAGCACTTCACCGGCGAGCTCGACGCGGGCTGGTCGTGGTGGCACGGCCCTGCCGACGTCACGGTCGGCGAGGGGTCGCTGTCCTGGCCGCTCACCGGTCACGACCTGGTGGGCGAGGCGAACGACGCGCCGGCGCTGCTGCGCGACGCACCCGAGGGCGACTACGTGCTCGAGACGACGCTGACCCTGCCCCTGGGCGAGGACACGGTCCGCAACTACCAGCAGGCCGGCCTGCTCGTGCACGCGGGCGACGACGACTTCCTGCGCCTGGGACCCGTGTCGATCTGGGGGACGCGCCAGGTCGAGTTCGGCAAGGAGCTCACCGCCGACGGCCTCTGGTGGGGCGGGCACCTGTCCGGCCCGGTCGCCGACACGATGCACCTGCGCCTGTTCCACACGACCGACCCGGCGACGGGCGAGCACCGGTTCCGGGCGGCGTCGTCGCGCGACGGCCGGAGCTGGCGGTTCGGCGCCACGTGGACGCTGCCCGCCGACACCGACCCGCGCATCGGGATCTACGCGGGCGGCGGGGCGTCGCCCGCCGTCACCGCGGTGTTCGACGAGGTGCTCGTGCGCGAGCTCGGCTGAGCCGCCCGGGCGCCCGGGTCGTTTCGCACGACCCGGGCGCCCGGCCCCAGGATGGGCCCATGACCGCACCCGGCCACGACCCCGTACCCTGGCAGCCCGGCGACGTGCGCGACGCGGCGGGCGGGCTGCTGGCCCTCGGCCTCGCGACGTTCGTGGCGATCACGACGGAGCTCGTCCCCGTCGGCCTGCTCCCCGTGATCAGCTCCGACCTGTCCGTCACCGAGTCGACGGCAGGACTGCTGGTCACGGCCTACGCCGTCATGGTCGCCGTGCTGGCGGTCCCGCTCACGACCGCGACCCGGCGCCTGCCCCGCAAGGCCGTGCTGCTCGGGGCGGTCACCGTGTACACCCTGAGCAACGTGCTGGTGGCGCTCGCTCCGACGTTCGCCGTCGTCGCGGTCGCCCGGGCGCTGGGCGGGGCGTCGCACGCGGTGTTCTTCTCGGTGAGCATCGGGTACGCCTCGCGCCTGGTGCGGCCGCACCTCGCCGGGCGCGCGCTCGCGCTGGTCACCCTCGGGGCGTCGGCCGGGTTCGTGCTCGGCGTCCCGCTGTCCACCTCGCTCGGGACCGCCGTGGGGTGGCGCACCGCCTTCGTCGTGCTCGCGGGTGCGTGCGCCCTGTCCGGCGTGCTCACCGCGCTGCTGCTGCCCGCGGTGCCGGGCGGTGGTGCCCCGCCGGACGACGCCGCCCGCGGCGCACGCCGGTCCGCGCTGGCCGGCGCGACGACGGCCAATGCGCTGGTGTACCTCGGCCACTACACCGTCTACACCTACGTGTCGGTGCTGCTGCTGGGGGCGGGGCTCGCGGCCGTCGCGGTCGGCCCCGCCCTGCTGGCGATCGGCGGGCTCGGCCTGGTGGGCGCCGCGTACGCCGCGGCACGGCTCGACGCACGGCTGCGCCAGACCACGGTCGTGACCCTCGTCGTGGTGGGCGGCGGCGTCCTGGCGCTCGGCGTCGCGTACCCCGGGACGGTGGGCACGCTCGTCGCGGCCGCGGTCTGGAGCGTCGGCTTCGGAGCCGTCGCAGCCGTGTTCCAGACCGCGGCGATCCGCACGCGGGGGGCGTCACCCGACGTCGTCGGCGCGCTCGTGAACGCCAGCGCCAACATCGGCATCGGCGGCGGGGCGGCCCTCGGTGCGCTCGTGCTCGACGGCGCGGGCCGCGGCGCCGTGCCGTGGGCCGGGGCGGCGCTGGTCGGCGCCGCCCTGATGGTGGTGCTCCTGGCCCGGCGCGCGTTCCCCGGCGTCCGCGACGAGGCGCAGCGCGGGCCGCACGCGTGACGCGACCGCCGTCCAGACCGACTCCCGCACGTCGATGAAGTCCCGCATGCACGCCACGCAGCGCACGACGTGGTCCTCCATGCGACGCCGGCGCACGGGCGACAGCCGGTGCCGCAGGAAGTCGTCGAGCGCGGTGCGGGTCGCGTCGCACGCCGTCGTGTCACGCGCGGGTTCGATGAGGCTCATGCACCCCAGACGCCCGGACCGTCCCGATGTCACAGCACTTCGGCGGATTAATCCGTCAGGACCAGCCTGAGGCGGTACGAGCCCGTTTGACCGGGCCTCCTGGGGCGGGTTCACCCGCTGGGCGCGCGCACCCGCGCGGCCGCACGTACGGTCCGCTCATGGGCATTGAGACGTCGAGCGTCCCCGTCACCGTCTCCGACGCGCTGCCGAACCTGCGTGCCGGGCGCCTGTCCCGCGCCGACGACCTGACCCGGAACCAGCCCGCCATGCACCTGATCGCCCAGCGCCGGGCCTACCGGCGGGCGCACCTCGGCTCGCTCGTGCGCGGCAGGCTGCGCGGCGGGTACGACCCGCGGCACCGGGCGCTGAGCCGCCGCATCGCGGGTGTGCGGGGCGTCGCGAACGAGCTGTGGGACCTGACGGCCAAGCACCCGTCCTGGCGCGTGCTGCACTCCGTGCACACGGACGTGCCGACGCGCGCAGGCCAGGGCGGTGGCCCCATCGACCTCGACCAGGTGGTGCTGGGACCCGCCGGCGTGTTCACGATCCAGGCCGTGTACCGCCCGGTCGGCGAGGTGACCGCCGACGCGGCGCGCGACGGAGCCCGCCGCGTCCAGGAGGTGCTGGGCGGCGCGACGCGGGTGCCGGTCACCGTGCGCGCGCTGGTCGTGTTCGTCCGGACCGACCACGTGCGCGTCGAGGGCCCGCGCGACGAGGTCGAGGTGCTGACGGACGACGAGCTGACACCCTGGCTGGCGTCCCGGCGGCCGATGCTCACCGACCGCGAGCTGGAGATCGTCCACCTCGCGGCCCGCGACCGTCGCACCTGGACCCGCTGACCCGCCCCTTCCGCTGAGTGCGGGATCTTCGCCCTCCTGGCACACGAAAAAGGGCGAACACCCCGCACTCAGCGGAAGGGGTGGGGGGTGCGGGTGCGGGACGCGTCCGCCAGGAGGGGCGGGAGGGTCGCGAGCGGGAGCGCGCGGCGCTCGCCCGACGCCGGGTCGGTGATCGCGACCTCACCCGCCGCGACCTCACGGTCCCCGAGGACGCCGAGCAGGGCGTCGCGCCGCTCCCGCGCCCGGCGCACACGGTTGCCGAGCGAACCCTCCCGCTCGACGCGGACGCGCACCCCGTGGTCCCGCAGGTCGGCGGCCAGCGCGTCGACGGCGTCGGCGGGCGCGCCGTCACCCACGGGGAGCAGGCAGACCTGCACGGGCGCGAGCCAGAACGGCAGCCGTCCGGCGTACCGCTCGAGCAGGAACGCGACCATCCGCTCCATCGCCCCGACGGTGCCGCGGTGGATCATCACGACCCGCTCCCGCTCCCCCGACGCCGCGACGTAGGTGAGGTCGAACCGCTCGGGCTGGTTGACGTCGAGCTGCACGGTCGCGAGGGTCTCCTCGTGCCCGCGCGCGTCGAGCACCTGGACGTCGACCTTGGGGCCGTAGAACGCCGCCTCTCCGGGCTCGGCACGCCACGGCAGGTCGCCCGCGACGTCGTCGAGGACGGCGCGCAGCGCCTCCTGCGCCGCCGCCCACCACGCGGGCTCGCCGAGCCACCGGTCGGAGTCGTCGCGGGCCGACAGGCGCAGGTACGCCACCTCGATACCCAGGGTGCGGAGCACCTCCAGGACGGCCTCGAGCGCGGTGCGCACCTCGGCCTCGACCTGGTCGGGCCGGCAGAACACGTGGGCGTCGTCGAGGCTGATCTGCCGCACGCGGCTCAGGCCGGACAGCACGCCGGAGCGCTCGGCCCGGAACATCGGCGCGAGCTCGGTGTACCGGACGGGCAGGTCGCGGTAGGAGCGCGGCTCGGACGCGTAGATCTGCGCGTGGTGCGGGCAGTTCGCGGGGCGCAGCACGAGGGGGTCGGGGTCGTCGGGGTCCGCGCTCATCGGCGGGAACATGTCGTCCGCGAACTTGGCCCAGTGCCCCGAGCGCTCGAACAGCGAGCGCTTGCCGAGCACAGGCGAGTACACCGGCTCGCACCCGGTGCGCAGCGCCACCTCGCGCGCGTACTGCTCGAGCTCGTACCGGACGGCGGCGCCCGCGGGCAGCCACAGCGGCAGACCGGGGCCGACCAGCGGGCTGGTGTCGAAGATCCGTAGGCCGCGGCCGAGGTCGCGGTGGTCGAGGGACGCGTTCATGATGTTCTCCTTCGGTGGAAGGAGCCGCCCCGCGCCCGCCGTCGCACGACGAAGGCCCCGGAGCGAGCTCCGGGGCCTGATGCGTGGGTGCAGGTCAGCGCGCGCCGGAGGGGTCCGGCGTCGTCGTGCGTGCGCTGAGGTGCATGCCGTTCACCGTAGCCTCACAGGCGAGAGGCGTCCAGCGCGTTGCAGTCCTGGATGGTGCCGCCCTCGTAGCCGATCGTGAACCAGCGGACGCGCTGCTCGCTCGACCCGTGGGAGAACGCCTCGGGGTTCACGTCGCCGCCCGAGCGGCGCTGGATGTTGTCGTCGCCGACGGCGGCCGCGGCGGACAGCGCCTGCTCGAGCTGGTCCTGGCTGATGGGCTCGAGGAAGGGGACGCCGGTGTCCGGGTCCTCGGTCGTCGCGGCGTTGCCCGCCCACATGCCGGCGAGGCAGTCGGCCATGAGCTCGATGCGCACCGAGTCGGACTCCGGCCCGGTGCCCGACCGGTCGGCCCGCTCGAACAGCCCGAGCTGGTTCTCGATGTGGTGGCCGAACTCGTGCGCCGTCACGTACATCTCGGCCAGCGGGCCGCCCTCGGCACCGAACTGGCTCGAGAGCTGGTCGTAGAACGACAGGTCCTCGTAGACCGTGGTGTCGGCCGGGCAGTAGAACGGCCCGGTGGCCGACGTCGCGTTGCCGCAGCCCGTGCTCACGGCCTGCGTGAAGCTCACGACCTCGGGCAGCTGGTACTCGACGCCGCCCTGCTCGGGCAGCGTGGCGGCCCAGTACGCGTCAAGCGACTGGACGGCGCCGTTCAGCCGGCACTCGGGGTCGGTGTTGGCCTGCTCCGCGGTGCAGTCGCCGACGTAACCCTGCTCGCCGCCGCCCCCGTCGGTGGTGCCACCGAGGAGGTCGGCGGGGCTGTTGCCGGTCAGCACCATGTACAGCAGCGCGATGATGATCGTCGCACCGCCGCCGACGCCTGCGCCGACCGCGCCGCGCCTGCCGCCCTTGCGGACGCGCCCACCCTCGAACTGACCGCCCTCGTTGAACGTCACACGGCCAACCTACCGCGAGGGCGGGCGCGTCACCCGCGAGCGCGACGCCCGCGGGCGGGTGGTGTCAGCAGAGGTCGATCTTCCAGACCGGGTTCCACCAGATGTCCTTGCCGCTGTTCGCCCCGATCCGGTCGAGCTCGGCGTCGTCCTGCGCGAGGAACCGCGCCGTCACCGTCTGGCTGTTCTGCGCGTAGACCGTGCCCGTGAAGTTCGTCAGCTCGTAGTACTGCCCGGCGGGCAGGCAGTAGTACAGCGCGTACGCGGACCACAGGCCGTCGGCCTCCTGGTTGCGGACGCACAGGCTGTACAGCGGGCAGTCCTCGACCATCTGCCGCGACTGCGCGTCGCTGAGGTTCACCCGGACCTCGTTCGGCTTGGGCCAGATCGACGGGTCGCCCTTGGCGGGGGCGTACGACGCCGTGCGGTCCGATGCCGACCCCTCGGTCACCGACCAGCTGCCGCCACCACCACCGCCGCCACCGCCTCCGCCGTCGGCGGGGACCGCCGCCGCGGGCGACAGGCCGGCCGCCACCGCCGCCACCAGCGCCACCACCCCGCCGGCCAGGCGCCGGACCGTCCTCCTGCTCGTGCCCCTGCTCGTGCTCGTCCTGCTCATCGCTCGACTCCCCTGTCCTCACGACCGGCCTGCCTCTCAGACCGGTCGTGAGCGTAGGTCGCCGCGCGGGCGCGCCCCAGGGCGTTCGGCACAGCCCGAAAAGTGCCCCGCCGACGTATCTTTCACCCCTCCGCGTGCTCTTGTGCGCCGGTCAGACCGCCGCGCGCCGCCGGTACTCCTCGACCGGCCACGACGTCATCGCACCCAGCCGCACCGCCGTCACCGCGCCGTCGGCGGCGCGCTCCACCTGGACGGGCTCGCCCACGGTGCCGAACCCGTCGACCGCCTCCTGGACCAGGTCCCCGTCGCGGACGACCAGGCGCACGGCCTGGTCGGCCGGGGACGCGGCGCGCGGGTTGACGACGTGCAGGATGCCGCCGAGGTCCACGACGTCGGACACGCCCCACAGGTTGGCGAAGCGGCCGACGGGCGCGTCGGCGGGGACGGGCTCCAGGGCGCCGTCGGTCCCGGCGAGCCGCGCGACCTCGTCCGCGGCCGCGAGCGCCAGGTCGATCAGCGTGATCACCCCGTTGGCGAGGGGTGTGGCCGTGCCGTCGACGGCGTTGGTCAGGGCGGAGACGACGAGGCCGTCGGCGGGGTCGATCCAGGTGCGGGTGATGTGGCCGGGGTAGCCGCCGGAGTGGCCGACGAGCCTGCGGTCGCCGACGACGCCGACCTCGAGGCCGACGCCGTACCGTCCGCGCTCCGTGCCGCGCACGACGACGCGGGACTCCTCGCGCTGCATGAGGCGCTTGCTCGCGTCGTTCAGCAGGGTCGTGTCGCCGAGCACGTGCGCCGTCCCGTAGCGGACGAGCTCGCGCGCGGTGGAGTACCAGCCGGTGGCGGGCGCCATGGCGCGGGTGTCGACGTGGGGGACGACGCGGCGGGCGTCGTCGTGCGCGAGGCGGGCGGTGTGGCCGGCCGCGTACTCGGCGGCGCGGGCGGGGTCGAGCTCGGTGCCGGTGCGGGTCAGGCCCAGCGGCTCCACGATCCCGGCGCGGGCGACGTCGTCGTAGGTGCGGCCGGTGACGTTCTCGATGACGAGGCCGAGCAGGCTGTAGCCGATGTTCGTGTACTTGAAGTGCTCGTTGGGCGCGAGGACGACACCCTCGGTGCGGACGCACTCGATGAGCTCGTCGCGGTCGAGGAACGGCTTGCCGTGCTGCCAGAAGTCGCCGTCGGAGGAGTCACGGATGATGCCGCCCTGGTGGCCGAGCAGCTCGCGCACCGTGACGGCCGCGGCGGGGGTGCCGTCGAGCTCGGGCACGTGGGTGCCGACGGGGTCGTCGAGGCGGAGCTCGCCGCGCTCGACGAGCTGCATGACGAGCACGCCGGTGAACGTCTTGGAGTGCGAGGCGATGCGGAAGAGGTGGTCGCTGGTCAGCTTCTCGCCGGTCTCGACGTCCGCCGTGCCCCAGGCGAGGTCGACGAGCACCTCGCCGCGCAGGCCGACGGCGAGCTGGAGGCCGGGCAGCCCGTGGTACCCGGCCTGGAAGGAGGCCCACTCGGCGAGGTACGGGGCGATGGAGCGCAGGACGCGTGCGGTGCGGTCGTCGGTCACGGGGAGCATCATGCCAAGCCGGGCGTCAGCGCCGCGCGTGCCGCGGGGTGTCCTGGTCCTCGCGGCCGCGCAGGGTCTTCACCAGCCACCAGACCACGAGCAGGACGGCGACGACGATGACGATCTTCTGGAACACGCCCACGCTCTCCTCGACGATGTGCCACTGGTCGCCGAGCAGGTAGCCCGCACCGACGAGGATCGTGTTCCACACGCCCGAGCCGAGGGTCGTGAAGGCGAGGAACCGCCACACGGGCATGCGCTCGACGCCGGCGGGGATGGAGATGAGGCTGCGCACGATGGGGATGAGGCGGCCGATCAGCACCGCCCAGTAGCCGTGCCGGGTGAACCAGTCCTCGGCCTTGTCGACGTCCTCGAGCTTCACCAGGGGCATGCGGTCGACGACGCTCCGCAGGCGGTCCCGGCCGAGCCACGCGCCCAGCCCGTACAGGAGGGCGGCACCGACGACGGAGCCCGCCGTCGTCCAGACGAGGACCTGCCACAGGATCAGGGAGCCCTGCGAGGCGGTGAACCCGGCCAGCGGCAGGATGACCTCGCTGGGCAGGGGCGGGAAGAGGTTCTCCAGGGCGATCGCGACGCCCGCGCCGGGGGCGCCGAGGGTCTCCATGAGACCGATGGCCCAGTCGGCGACGGTCGTGGCGAAGCTCTGTGTCGTCATGGCCCAACGCTATGCGCTGCGGGAGGTGCCGGTGACCTGGGGTGGTCCGCACGGACGTGACGGTCCCCCGCAGGTCCGGTGTGGTTTTCCGCAGTCCGGGCGGCGCCGGGCCTTCCTATGCTGGGCGCGTGAGCCGCTCCCCCGCCCTGCGCCGGACCCTGCGCGTGCTGGGCGGTGCCGCGCTCGGCGCCCTGACGTGGCCCGCCGACGTGGCCCTCGCGCTCGTGGCGGTCGGGACGGCGCGGCGCCCCGCGCCGGTGCGTCCGGTCGCCGCCCTCGTGGGGGCGCACCGCCGGCGCACCTCGCGCCTGCTGGCGTGGACGGACGACGGCGCGCCGCTCACCTCGTCCCGGGCCGCCGGGTACCTCGCGGAGCGCGTCGCGGGCGGCCTGCTCGGCCTGATCGTGCTGGCGCTGCTCGCGTACGGGCTGTTCGCGGCGGTGGCGGGGCTCGCGTCATGGCTGTTCGACGTGCGGTTCACGGTCGAGGCGCCCGTCCGTTCCGCGCCGCCCGGCGTCACGACGGCGTCGATGCTCACCCTCGTGCCCCTCGGCGCCGTCCTGCTGTACCTCGACCTCATGGGGCTGTACGGCGTCGGGGTGCTGGACCGGGCCGCCGCGGCGCGGTGGCTCGCGCCGAGCCGGAACGAGCGGCTGGCGGCGCAGGTCGAGTCGCTGACGGTCAGCCGCGCGGAGCTGCTGGCCGCGCTCGACGCCGAGCGCGGGCGCATCGAGCGCGACCTGCACGACGGCGTGCAGCAGCGCGCCGTGGCCGTGGGCCTGCTCGTGGACCGGGCGCGACGCGCGGGGGGCGGCGCGCTGCTGGAGCAGGCGGCGCGCGAGGTGGCACTGCTCGTGGACGACCTGCGCGCGGTCGCCTGGCGCGTGCGGCCCACGACGCTGGACACGCACGGCCTGGAGCCCGTGCTGCGGCAGCTCACCGAGCGGGCGGCGGTGCCGACGACGCTGGCGTGGCACTGCGCCGAGCGGCTGCCGGGAGGTGTCGAGACGACGGTGTACTACGTGGTGGCGGAGGCGCTGACGAACGTGGCGAAGCACGCGGGGGCCAGGTCGGCGTGGGTGGAGGTGCGCGCGTCCGACGTCGTGCACGTGACCGTGGGCGACGACGGCGTCGGCGGGGCGCAGACGCGGCCCGGGCACGGGCTGGCCGGCCTGGCCGGCCGCGTGGCCGCGGCGGGCGGGACGCTGTCGGTCGACAGCCCGGCCGGTGGCCCGACCCGGATCGAGGTGACGCTGCCGTGCGCGTGATGCTCGCCGAGGACTCGGCCCTGCTGCGCGAGGGCGTGCGGAGCCTGCTGACCGACGAGGGGCACGACGTCGTCGCCGCGTACGGCTCCGCGGAACCCCTGCTGGCGCGGTTGGAGGCGGAGCGGCCCGACGTCGTCGTGCTGGACGTGCGCATGCCGCCCACGCACACCGACGAGGGCGTGCGTGCGGCGGTGCAGGTCCGGGAGCGGTGGCCCGAGGTGGGGATCCTCGTGCTCTCGCAGTACGTGGAGCGGGAGTTCACGCGGGTGCTGCTGGGCGACGAGGCGCACGGCGTCGGCTACCTGCTCAAGGACCGGGTGATGCGGGTGGACGACTTCCTCGACGCGCTGGGTAGGGTCGCCGCGGGCGGGCTGGTGCTGGACCCGGAGGTGGTGGGCCAGCTCTTCCGGTCGACGCCGCACCCGCTCGGCGTGCTCAGCGACCGCGAGCGCGAGGTGCTGGGGCTCATGGCCGAGGGCCGTACCAACGCGGGCATCGCGGCGGCACTGTACGTGTCGGTGTCGGCGGTGGAGAAGCACGCGAACGCGATCTTCGACAAGCTGGGGCTGCACGCCGAGGACGGGTACAACCGGCGGGTGCTGGCGATCTTGCGGTATCTGGGGGTGTGACCCGGCCGTGCGGGGGTCACTCAGGGGCCGTGGGAGGTCTCCGGACGGCGACTTCTCCGGGGGTGTGTTGCGGTGGGTAGACGATGTGGACGCACCGCAACGTGCGCTCGACAAGGCACCGCCCAGCGGGCACGATCTGCGCATGGACCGGACGTTCGGCCTAGGACGAGCGGCCTCCTGGTGGCAACCACGTCGACTCCCAGCGTGCCGCGTTGTAGAGCTGCTCGACCTCCCCGGGGCCGAGGACGTCGTCCAGGCCGTCGAGCCACGCCCGGACGTCGTCGGGCTCGAGGACGACGACGTCCTGGACCGACTTCCGGGCGCGGCGCAGGCTGCTTGCCCCGACGATGACGATCACAGGCGTCGCGGATCGGGGCGTCCGGCATGCGGCTCGTAAGGCCGCGGTCACGGCAACAGCCTCGTCACGCGCCCTGGGCAGGTGTCTCGTCGACGCTGATCCGACTTTGATCGTGTGCTCGCCGACCCAGACCTTCTTGCCCTCGTGGTGCTTCGTGTTGACCGAGAAGATCCCGCCGGGCCCGATCAGCAGGTGGTCGACGTCCGTGCCCCGCGCGTTGCGCGTGATCCCGTGCAGCACGAACCAGCCCCGCCTGGCCTCGATCGCGCGCTCCAGCAGGCGGCCAACGGTCTTCTCGCCGCGCTCGCCCTGGCTCCACGACCAGTCGCCGCGATCCCTGTTCCGCAGCAGCCGACGGACGGCATTCCGCAGCGGCGCCTCGCGGAACTTCGAGCGCGCGACCTCGCCCACGGTCTCGCCCGCCTTGATCAAGGACATGTCGCGCCCCCGCTCCGCGGCCTGCGGTGGTTCGGGCTGCGCCGCAGCGGCTGTCTGACGGGTTGGTCGCGGGGCGGGTCGCGCTGCGGACGCGGGCGGCACTTCGGACGGGCGTGCTTCGGGCGCAGGTCGCTGGGCGGGTGCGGACACGGCAGTGCCGCGCGACGCCGGAGCCGCCGCCTGCTGCGCGCGCTCCGTCGCTGCGCGCTCTGCCTCGTACTTGACCTGCCATCCGCTGCCGACGGTCTCGATCAGG
>DATGOB010000081.1:0-5155 GCA_036010205.1 Promicromonospora sp.
GTCGTGATGACGTGGACGCCCTTGCCCGTCAGTGCGTTGAGGTACGCGGCGGTCGTCGCCACCAGCGTCTTGCCCTCACCGGTGCGCATCTCGGCGATGTTGCCGAGGTGCAGCGCCGCACCGCCCATGATCTGGACGTCGAAGTGCCGCTGCCCGAGCGTCCGCTTCGACGCCTCCCGGATCGCGGCGAACGCCTCGGGCATGATCTCGTCCAGGGTGGCGCCGTGCTCCAGGCGTTCCCTGAAGCGCGCCGTCTCCTCACGCAGCTCCGTGTCGCTCAGCTCGACGAAGCTGGGCTCCAAGCGGTTGACCTGCGCTGCCACGGACTGCAGCTTCTTCAGGACACGTCCTTCGCCGATGCGAAGGACCTTGTCGAGGATGGACACGCGGGTTCTCCCAGGTCGTCGTCAAGTTCGCCGTCGTCCATCGTAGGCCCCCGAGGCGGGCCGGCGGCCCACTGACGGACGGCGGACCGGCGCGGTTCGCTCCCGGGGTAACGAGCGCGGGTGTCCGAGGGTTCCGACAGGCCGATGTGAGGTTCGGCGTGTTCGCGAGGAGCGTCATGCGGTCGGACCTCGGAGCGGTAGCAGATAAACTGGGTCGCACCGCCCACCCGCCCGCCGCTCGTGGGGCAAGTCGCACCGTGCTCGACCCGGGTCCTCGCGCCCACCGGTCACGACGTCCTGTCCCACCGCCCCAGACAGGACGGTACGGACGTGCTCCTCGTACTGATCGCCCACGGGGTCCTGGCCCTGGCCGCCCCCGCACTCGTCGCCGCCATGGGCCGACGTGCCTTCTGGGTGCTCGCCCTCGGCCCGGCCTCCGCCGCCGCCTACGCCCTCGTCCGGACACGCGCCGTGCTCGACGGGATCGTCCCCGCCGAGCGCATCGAATGGGTGGGATCCCTCGGCCTCGCGATCGACCTGCGCCTCGACCTGCTGTCCTGGGTCATGCTGCTGGTCGTCGGCGGTGTCGGGGCGCTCGTCATGCTCTACTGCGGCGCCTACTTCTCCCGCGAGGCCCGCGGCCTGGGCAGGTTCGGCGGCATCCTCGTCGCGTTCGCCGGGTCGATGGCGGGCCTCGTGGTCGCCGACGACATGCTCCTGCTGTTCACCTTCTGGGAGCTCACCACCGTCTTCTCGTACCTGCTGATCGGCCACTACGCCGACCGCACGTCCTCGCGCCGCGCCGCGATGCAGGCGATCGTCGTCACGACGGCGGGCGGCCTCGCGATGCTGGTCGGCGTCGTGGTCCTCGGCGTCACCGCAGGCACCTGGAGCGTGTCGGAGGTCGTCGCCGACCCGCCGTCCGGCCCCGCCGTGACCGCGGCAGTGGTCTGCCTCCTGGCCGGCGCGGCCTCCAAGTCGGCGCTCGTGCCCACGCACTTCTGGCTGCCCGCCGCCATGGCGGCACCGACCCCCGTCTCGGCCTACCTGCACGCCGCCGCCATGGTCAAGGCGGGCATCTACCTCATCGCCCGCTTCGCGCCCGCGTACTCCGACCTGACGGCCTGGCGCGTCGTCGTCCTCGCGCTCGGTGGCGCGACGCTCCTGCTCGGCGGATACCGCGCGCTGCGCCAGCACGACCTCAAGCTGGTCCTCGCGTTCGGCACCGTCTCCCAGCTCGGCCTGCTCACCGTGCTGCTCGGCTACGGCACGCGCGCCGCGGCGCTGGCCGGGCTCGCCCTCCTGGGCGCCCACGCCCTGTTCAAGGCCTCGCTGTTCCTCGTGGTCGGCGTCGTCGACGCCGCGACAGGCACACGTGACCTGCGCAAGCTCGCCGGCGTCGCGAAGAAGCTGCCCGTGACCACGACGGCGGCCGTCCTGGCGACCGCCTCGATGATCGGCCTGCCGCCGTTCGCGGGGTACGTGGCCAAAGAGGCCGCGCTCGCCGCCTGGTCGCACGAGGACGACCCGCTGAGCACCGTCATGATCGTCGTCGTGGCCGTCGGCTCCGCCCTCACCGTCGCCTACGGGCTGCGGTTCCTGTGGGGCGCGTTCAAGCCGCGCCTGCCGGTCCCCACCGAGGACGCGCCGACGACCGTGCACCCCCAGGGGTTCTGGATGGTCGCCCCGCCGCTCGTGCTGGCCCTGCTCGGCCTCGGTGTCGCGCTCGTGCCCCAGGTCGGCGAGACGCTGCTGGCGCCGCACGCCGACACCTATCCCACGGGCGAGCCCGGGCACCTCACGCTCTGGGACGGGTTCACGCCCGTGCTGGCGCTCACCGTCGCCGTGCTGCTCGCCGGCGCCCTGGCGTTCTGGCAGCGCGAGCGCGTCGAGCGGCTGCAGGGCGCGCTGTGGGAGCCCGAGGGCGCCGACGCCGTCTACCGCAGGACGATGCGCAAGCTCGACCGGATCGCGAGCGACGTCACCGCAGGAACGCAGCGCGGTTCGCTGCCCTTCTACCTCGGCGTCATCCTGCTCGTCCTGGCCGTCGGCCCCGGCGTCGCACTGGCCGCCGGCCTGGTCGGGGCCCGCGGGGACCGGGCGCTCGCCGTCGCCGCCGACGCCGCCGACCGCCCCGACGTGCTGCACCTCGGGCCGTTCGCCGTCGTGCCGTGGGACCGGCCCGCCCAGCTCGCCGTCGTCCTCGTCGTCGTGGTGGCCGCCGTGCTCGTCGCCCGCGCGCGCCGCCGGCTCAAGGCGGTCTTCCTCGCGGGCGTCGCGGGCTACGGCAACGCGGCGCTGTTCCTGCTGCACGGCGCACCGGACCTCGCGCTGACCCAGGTCCTGTGCGAGACGATCACGCTCGTCGTCATGGTGCTGGTGCTGCGGCGCCTGCCCCCCTACTTCTCCGACCGTCCCCTCGCCGCCAGCCGCTGGGTGCGGCTCGGCATCGGGGTGCTCACCGGCCTCGTCGTGATGGCGTTCGTCGCCGTGGCGCCGCTCGCGCGCGTGCACGTGCCGATCTCCGTCGACTTCCCGGGCGAGGCCGAGACCTTCGGCGGCGGGCACAACATCGTCAACGTGACCCTCGTGGACATCCGCGCGTGGGACACGGTCGGCGAGATCTCCGTGCTGCTGGTGGCGGCGACCGGCGTCGCGTCGCTCGTCTTCCTGCGCCAGCGCAGCGGCGACGTGCTGCGCCTCGACCCGGCCGGCGACGAGCCACGAGGCCGGACGGCGCGGGCCGGGTCCCGCCAGGTGCGGCCCGGTACCTGGCTGGTCGCCGGGCCGACCCTCGACGCGGGCGCGCGCTCCGTCATGTTCGAGGTGGTCACCCGGATGCTCTTCTACCCGATGGTGCTGTTCGCGCTGTTCCTCCTGTTCAGCGGCCACAACGCCCCGGGTGGCGGGTTCGCCGCCGGGCTCGTGGCCGGGCTCGCGCTCGCGGTGCGCTACCTCGCGGGCGGACGGTACGAGCTCGGCGAGGCCGCGCCCGTGCACCCGGGCCTCGTGCTCGGCACCGGGCTGTTCCTGTCGGCCGGCGTCGGCCTCGTCGCCCTGCTCGCCGGCGGGGCGGCCCTGGAGAGCGTGATCGTCGACCTGCACCTGCCCGTCCTGGGCGAGGTGCACCTCGTCACCAGCCTGTTCTTCGACATCGGAGTGTTCCTCGTGGTCATCGGCCTGGTCATCGACATCCTGCGGACGTTCGGCGCCGAGCTGGACCGCCAGGCGGAGCCGTACGCCACGACGGTGGGGTCGCGGGTGCGTGTCCCGTTCGCCACGGCGGGCGCGCGGTCCGACGCCCACGGAGACACACGCGACGATGCCCGCAAAGAGCCCGGGCGCAAAGGATCGGCGGACGGACGTGCAGAACCTGGCGAACGCGCCGGCTCCGGGGCGCGGTCGGGAGGTCGCGACACATGATCGTCCTCGACAACGTCCCCTCCGGCGCGCTCCTCCTGGCCGTCGGCGTCCTGTTCGCCGCAGGGGTCTACCTGCTGCTCGAGCGCTCGCTCACGCGCGTGCTGCTCGGGTTCGTGCTGCTGGGTAACGGCGCCAACCTCGCGCTGCTGCTGGCCGGCGGGCGCGCGGGCGCCCCGCCGATCACCGGCGTCACGGACGAGCCGATGAGCGACCCGCTCGCCCAGGCGATGATCCTCACCTCGATCGTCATCACGCTCGCGCTCGTGGCCTTCGTGCTCGCCATGGCCTACCGGTCCTGGCAGCTGCACGGCCACGACGAGGTGCAGGACGACGTCGAGGACACCCGCATCGCGCGGCTCGCCGTCCAGGACGCGCCGTCGTACGCCGACTCCGACGCCGAGGAACCCGCCGTCACCCTGGACGTCGAGGCCGAGGCGACGCGGGACGAGGTCGCGCTGCCGGAGACCGCGACGCGGCAGGCCGCCGTCGAGCGCACGGGCGGAGGTGAGGACGCGTGAACCTCTGGACCGTGCAGACCCTCGTCCCCCTGCCCGTGCTCGTGCCGCTGTTCGCGGCCGGGCTCGCCCTCGCGCTGCACCGGCACGAGCGGGCCCAGCGGGTCATCTCGGTGGCCGCGCTGTCGGTCGCGGCGGCAGCCGCCGCGGGCCTCGTGGTCGCGGCGCACGACGGGCCCGTGGTCAACGACCTCGGGGGCTGGGCCGCCCCGGTCGGCGTCAACCTCGTCGCCGACCCCCTGGCCGCGCTGATGCTGCTGATCAGCAGCATCATGCTGCTCTGCGTGCTCCTGTACTCGATGGCGCAGGGCGTCGCCGACGGCGACGGACGCACCGTCCCCGCGGCGCGCGGCGCCGAGGAGCTGCGCCGCACGCTGCAGGCCCAGGACGCCGACGCCGACGAGTCCGGCCGCCGCGACGTGCTGCCCGTGGCGATCTTCCACCCGACGTTCCTCATCCTGGCCGCAGGGGTGGCGGACGCGTTCCTCGCCGGCGACCTGTTCAACCTGTACGTCGGGTTCGAGATCCTGCTCGCCGCGTCGTACGTGCTGCTGACGCTCGGCGGCACGAGCGAGCGCATCCGGGCGGGCAGCGTCTACGTCGTGGTCGCGCTGCTCAGCTCGATCGTGTTCCTGCTCGCCGTCGGGCTCGTGTACGCGTCCACCGGCACGGTGAACATGGCGCAGCTCGCCGAGCGCCTGCCCGACGTCGACCCCGGCGTCCGGCTGGGCATCCAGACGATGCTGCTGCTCGCGTTCGGCATCAAGGCGGCGATCTTCCCGCTGTCGGCCTGGCTGCCCGACTCCTACCCGACCGCGCCGTAGATCATCG
>DATGOB010000082.1:0-7882 GCA_036010205.1 Promicromonospora sp.
ACTGCGGAGGCCGCGTGCGCGTGGGCGCGGGAGCCGGATCGGCCGTCGGGGTCGGTGTCGACGTCGGCTCGGCCGCCGTCGTGCAGGCGGTGCCCCGGCCGGGGTCGTGCCACGTGCCGGCGTCCTCGACCTCGACCCACACCACGCAGTAGCCGTCCGGGTAGGTCTGGCGGGCCTCCCAGAAGGCGGCCCAGCCGCTGCGCTGCTCGTCCCGGGTCAGGCGGCGGCTGTACGCCTGGCCGCCGTAGCGGGAGCCCGCCGGCTGGACGACGTAGGCCACCTCGTCGCTGCGGTACCCGGGCCGGAAGGCGACGCCGTCGGTGCTGACGTCGACGACGTCCCCGGGCGCGGCCACGGCTCCCGGGGCGGCGGTGACGCCGCCGAGCAGCAGTGACGCGGCCACGAGCAGCGTGGGGACGGCCGCGGCACGGCCGGGCCGGACGCCGCGCGTCCCCGGCCCCAGGGGCACGGAACGGGCGGTGGCGCGGATCACAGCGGCGATCCTACCGCCGGGTTCGGCGCTCCCGGGAGGGTCGGGCGGGTGACCGCCGGGTGAGGCGGTCCCCGCTCAGAACCGCGGCCCCTCCTCGCCGTGCAGCAGGTTCCGGATGGGTCGCGTGACGACGTCGACGCGGTCGACGAGGTCGGTGGGCCCCGTGACGACGACGCCGCGGTCGGCCGCGGGGGAGTAGACGGCGGTCACGTCGCGGACGGTGACGCGCATGCAGCGGCGGGCCTCGCCGTCGACGCGGAACTCGCGCGACTCGCACGGCACGTCGTCGACCTCCGCGACGATCGCGCGCATCGCGCTGCGGTAGTCCCGGTACGACTCGGCGAGGTCCGTCACGTCCGTGGTGTCCGGCGGCGCCGAGGGGTCGACGTCGGCGTGCAGGGGCGCGACGAGGGCGCCGCTGCAGGCGGCGCGCACGATGTCCTCGACCTGGGCTGCGGTCGCCGGCACGCGCAGGGTCTCGACCTCGACGGTCTCGCCCGCGAACGTGCGGTACGAGCGCAGGAAGCGTTCCTCGGTGGGGTCCGCGCTGTCGGCGCCGCCCGTCACCTCCTCCTCGACCAGGTCGAGCCCCCAGGTCAGGGGGTCGTCCACCTCGCCGACGACGCCGGAGAACCGCGCGAAGCGCGCGACGATCTGTTCCCAGGACTCGGGGGTCGGGCTCGGTTCCTCCGCCATGTGGCCTCCCGGAGCGGGTACGCGTCAGGTAACGAGCCTGCCGGGTGCCGGGGGGCGCGTCAACGACCCGTGCCGGATCAGGTACCGGATCAGGTACGGGAGCGGCGAGGAATCGCCGTGGATCGGTGTGCGCACCGGCGTGTCGCGTCCGCGCGGCGTCCTTCGGGCCGTCAGGTCGTCACGCCCCTGGCGAACAAGGGCATCAACCGGCCCATGGGCGCGTTGGGAGCGCATAGAGTCGTTGCGGTCAGGCCTGGTACCGCCGGTGCAGGTGTACGCCGCTCGTGAGGGAGCAGCACATGTTCGAGAGATTTACGGATCGCGCCCGTCGGGTCGTCGTCCTCGCCCAGGAAGAGGCGCGGATGCTGAACCACAACTACATCGGCACGGAGCACATCCTGCTCGGCCTCATCCACGAGGGTGAGGGCGTAGCGGCCAAGGCTCTGGAGTCGCTCGGGATCTCGCTCGACGGCGTCCGCACCCAGGTCACCGAGATCATCGGTGAGGGGCAGCAGGCGCCGAGCGGGCACATCCCCTTCACCCCGCGCGCCAAGAAGGTGCTGGAGCTGTCGCTCCGCGAGGCGCTGCAGCTGGGCCACAACTACATCGGCACGGAGCACATCCTGCTCGGCCTCATCCGCGAGGGTGAGGGCGTCGCCGCCCAGGTGCTCACCAAGATGGGTGCCGACCTGAACAAGGTGCGCCAGCAGGTCATCCAGCTGCTGAGCGGCTACCAGGGCAAGGAGCCGGTCTCCGCGGGCGGTCCCCAGGAGGGCCAGCCCGCAGGCTCCGCCGTGCTCGACCAGTTCGGCCGGAACCTCACCCAGGCCGCGCGCGAGGGCAAGCTCGACCCGGTCATCGGGCGCACGCAGGAGATCGAGCGGGTCATGCAGGTGCTGTCCCGCCGCACCAAGAACAACCCGGTGCTGATCGGCGAGCCCGGCGTCGGCAAGACGGCGGTCGTCGAGGGCCTCGCCCAGGACATCGTCAAGGGCGACGTCCCCGAGACGCTCAAGGACAAGCAGCTCTACACGCTGGACCTGGGCGCCCTGGTGGCCGGCTCGCGCTACCGCGGTGACTTCGAGGAGCGCCTGAAGAAGGTGCTCAAGGAGATCCGCACGCGCGGCGACATCATCCTGTTCATCGACGAGATCCACACCCTCGTGGGTGCGGGTGCCGCCGAGGGTGCCATCGACGCGGCCTCGATCCTCAAGCCCATGCTGGCGCGCGGCGAGCTGCAGACGATCGGTGCCACGACGCTCGACGAGTACCGCAAGTACGTCGAGAAGGACCCGGCCCTGGAGCGCTGTTTCCAGCCGATCCAGGTCTCGGAGCCGTCGCTCGAGCACGCCATCGAGATCCTCAAGGGTCTGCGCGACCGCTACGAGGCGCACCACCGCGTGTCCATCACGGACTCCGCGCTGGTCTCCGCCGCGACCCTGGCGGACCGCTACATCAACGACCGGTTCCTCCCGGACAAGGCGATCGACCTGATCGACGAGGCGGGCGCGCGCCTGCGCATCCGCCGCATGACGGCGCCGCCGGAGCTCAAGGAGCTCGACGAGTCCATCGCCGAGGCGCGCCGCGAGAAGGAGTCGGCCATCGACGAGCAGGACTTCGAGAAGGCCGCGGGCCTGCGTGACAAGGAGAAGCAGCTCACGCAGCTCCGTGCCGACAAGGAGAAGGCCTGGAAGTCGGGCGACCTCGACACGGTCGCGGAGGTCGACGACGAGCTGATCGCCGAGGTGCTGGCGATGTCCACGGGCATCCCGGTCGTCAAGCTCACGGAGGAGGAGTCCAGCAGGCTGCTCAACATGGAGGAGGAGCTGCACAAGCGCGTCGTCGGCCAGGAGGCCGCGATCAAGGCGCTGTCGCAGGCGATCCGCCGTACGCGGGCCGGCCTCAAGGACCCGAAGCGACCCGGTGGCTCGTTCATCTTCGCCGGCCCCACGGGTGTCGGTAAGACCGAGCTGGCCAAGGCGCTCGCCGAGTTCCTGTTCGGGGACGAGGACGCGCTCATCCAGCTCGACATGTCCGAGTTCTCGGAGAAGCACACGGTCTCGCGGCTGTTCGGCTCGCCCCCCGGCTACGTCGGCTACGACGAGGGTGGCCAGCTCACCGAGAAGGTGCGCCGCAAGCCGTTCTCCGTCGTCCTGTTCGACGAGGTGGAGAAGGCGCACGCCGACATCTTCAACTCGCTGCTCCAGGTGCTCGAGGACGGTCGCCTCACCGACTCGCAGGGTCGTGTGGTCGACTTCAAGAACACGGTGATCATCATGACCACCAACCTCGGCACGCGGGACATCGCCAAGGGCGTCCAGACCGGCTTCAACTCCGGCGGCGACCTGGTGACCTCGTACGAGCGGATGAAGGCGAAGGTCAACGAGGAGCTCAAGCAGCACTTCCGGCCCGAGTTCCTCAACCGCGTCGACGACACGGTCGTCTTCCCGCAGCTCTCGCAGGAGGAGATCATCCAGATCGTCGACCTGGAGATCGCCAAGCTCGACCGTCGCCTGCACGACCGGGACATGGGCATCGAGCTCACCCCGGCCGCCAAGACGCTGCTGGCCGAGAAGGGCTACGACCCGGTGCTCGGCGCCCGGCCGCTCAAGAGGGCGATCCAGCGGGAGATCGAGGACACGCTGTCCGAGAAGATCCTGTTCGGCGACCTCACGGCGGGCCAGCTGGTGATCGTGGACGGCGAGGGCGAGGGCATCCTCGGCGAGTTCACGTTCCGCGGGGTGCAGCGCGACGAGCGTCGCCGCCCCACCGCGGCGGAGCCGCAGTCGGTGCCCGCGGGCGCCGGGCTGGCGCCGCGCGACCTGCCGCCGTCGGGCCAGATGGCGGCCGGCGGGGCGTGACCCCGGCCAGGCCCTGACACGAGGCCCGGTCACCCTGCGGGGTGGCCGGGCCTTCGTCATGCCCGGGGAGGTGCCGACCTCAGCGCACCCCGGCGCCCGGCACCGTGAGGCCGGCCGGCAGCAGCGTGGGCAGCACGTCGCGCAGGGCGCGGACCCGCTCCGCACGGGCCGTGCCGCGCAGCCGCTCGGCCGGCGCCGTGATGCTGACCGCGGCCACGGCGCGACCCGCCCGCACGAGCGGGACCGCGACGCACGCGATGCCCGGCTCGTTCTCCTCCGTCTCCCCGGCGACGCCGGTCCGCCGGGCCTCGGCCAGCACCTCGCGGAGCCGCGCGAGAGGCACGTCCCCCGCGACCCGTTCCAACGCCGCCTCGTCCAGCTCCTGCACCGAGAGCAGCGCCCGGCCGAGCGCCGTCGTCGCGGCGGGGCGCCGCCGTCCGACCGCCGACCACACGCGCACCGCGCGCTGCGGCTCGACCTTGTCGAGGTAGACCACCTCGCGCCCGGCGAGGACGCCGAGGTGCACCAGCTCGTCCACGGCCTCGCTGAGCGCGGTGAGCGCAGGGTGGAGCAGGGCGGGCAGGTTCTCCTCGGCCAGGTAGGCGTTGCTCAGCGCGAGCGCGGAGGGACCGAGGCGGTAGGCGCCGTCGGCGGTCTGCTCGGCGTAGCCGCGGTGCCGCAGGGCGGCGAGCGTGCGGTGCAGCGTCGGCTTGGAGGCGCCGACCGTCTCGGCCAGCGTGCCGAGCGGCGCGCCCGCGGCGCCGAAGCCCGCGAGCGCGTCGAGCGCGAGCAACGCCTTGTCGACGCTGCCGAGCGGACTGGCTTCCATGGGGCTCCTCACGTAGCATCGTTCCGCAGTGAACAACTGGCGTTCACCATAGCGAAACGGAGCCTCCATGTCATCCCCGGACACCCCCGTCCTCGAGGCGCTCGCCGCGCACCGGCTCGTGCCGGTCGTCGTGGTCGACGGTGCCGACGAGGGCGCCCGCCTGGCCGACGCGCTCGTCGCGGGCGGCCTGCCCGTCGCCGAGATCACGCTGCGCCTGGCCGGCGGCGTCGACGCGATCCGTGCCGTGGCGACGAACCAGCCCGACGTCGTGGTCGGTGCGGGCACCGTGACGACGGTCGAGCAGGTGGACGCCGTCGTGGACGCCGGCGCGCGCTACATCGTGTCGCCCGGGCTGTCCGCCGCCGTAGTGCGCAGGGCGCAGGAGCACGGCGTGCCCGTGCTGCCCGGCGTCGCGACGCCGTCCGAGATCATGGCCGCGCTCGACCTGGGCCTCGACGCCGTGAAGCTGTTCCCGGCCGCCGTCGTCGGCGGGCCCGCCGCGATCAAGGCCTTCTCCGCACCCTTCCCGGGCGTGCGGTTCGTGCCGACGGGTGGCGTCAGCGCCGCCAACCTGGGCGACTACCTCGGCCTGGAGTCCGTCCTTGCCGTCGGCGGGTCGTGGATGGTGGAGCGCTCGCTCGTCACGGGCGGCGACTGGGCCGAGATCACCCGCCGCACGAGCGAGGCGGTCGCCCTTGCCCGCACCATCGACCAGGAGAGCACCCGATGAGCACCTCCCTCACCGTCCGCCCCGCCGCCGAGACCGCCTACGACGTCGTCGCGCTCGGCGAGGTCATGCTCCGCCTCGACCCGGGCGACCGCCGCGTGCGCACCGCGCGCCGGTTCGACGTCTGGGAGGGTGGCGGCGAGTACAACGTCGCCCGCGGCCTGCGGCGCTGCTTCGGCCTGCGCGGCGCGATCGTCACGGCGCTCGCCGACAACGAGATCGGCCGGCTCGTCGAGGACTTCATGCTCACCGGCGGGCTCGACACGCGGTACGTGCGGTGGGTGCCCTACGACGGCATCGGCCGCACCGTGCGCAACGGCCTCAACTTCACCGAGCGCGGGTTCGGCGTGCGCGGCGCCGTGGGCGTCAGCGACCGCGGCAACACCGCGATCTCGCAGATGCGGCCCGACGACGTCGACTGGGACGCGCTGTTCTCCCGCGGCGTGCGCTGGCTGCACACCGGCGGCATCTTCGCCGCCCTCTCGGAGTCGACGGCCGACGTGGCCGAGGCGGCCATGGCCGCGGCCCGCCGCCACGGCACGATCGTCTCCTACGACCTCAACTACCGGCCGTCCCTGTGGAAGGGCATCGGCGGCGAGGAGCGGGCGCGCGAGGTCAACCGGCGCCTGGCGCAGCACGTCGACGTCATGATCGGCAACGAGGAGGACTTCACGGCCTCGCTCGGCTTCGAGGTCGAGGGCGTCGACGAGAACCTCACCGAGCTGGACACGGGCGCGTTCCGCGCGATGATCGAGACGGCGTCGGAGGCCTACCCGAACTTCCAGGTGATCGCGACGACTCTGCGCGGCGTGCGCTCGGCGTCCCGCAACGACTGGGGCGCGATCGCCTGGTCACGCACCGAGGGCTTCGCCGAGGCGACCCACCGGGCCGACCTCGAGATCTTCGACCGCGTGGGCGGCGGCGACTCGTTCGCCTCCGGCCTGGCGTACGGGCTCATGGAGCTGGACACGCTCCAGGAGGCCGTCGAGTACGGCGCGGCGCACGGCGCGCTCGCCATGACCACCCCCGGCGACACCACCATGGTGACGCTCGCGGAGGTCGCGAAGCTCGCGGGCGGCGGGAGCGCGCGCGTACAGCGCTGATCACGCCGCCGACCAGCGCAGACGGGTCGTTCGGTGCAAGGATTGGCCGCATGTCCCAGAGCATCCTGTTCATCGGCGGAAGCGGAATCATCAGTCATGCCTCGGTGGCCCGGGCCGCACGGCTCGGGCACCGGGTGACGGTGCTCAACCGGGGCAGATCAGCCACACGTCCGCTGCCGGACGAGGTCGAGACGCTGGTCGCCGATGCGAACGACCCCGAGGCCGTCGCGGCGGCGCTCGGCGGCCGCGAGTTCGACGTCGTCGCGCAGTTCCGTGCGTTCACGCCGGAGCACGTGACGCGCGACGTGGCGCAGTTCTCGGGCCGCACGGGGCAGTACGTGTTCATCTCGTCGGCCTCGGCGTACCAGACCCCGCCCGCGCGCCTGCCCGTCCGCGAGTCGACGCCGTTGCGCAACCCGTTCTGGCAGTACTCCCGAGACAAGATCGCGTGCGAGGACCTGCTGGTCCGCGAGTACCGGGACAACGGCTTCCCGATGACGATCGTGCGCCCGTCGCACACGTACGACCGCACGCTGCTGCCGACGTCGGGCGGCTGGACGGACGTGGCACGCCTGCGGGCCGGGCGCCCGGTCGTTGTCCACGGCGACGGCACGTCCCTGTGGACGCTCACGCACACCGAGGACTTCGCGGTGGGCTTCGTGGGGCTGCTGGGGCACCCGCTCGCGATCGGGGAGTCGTTCCACATCACCGGCACCCACGCCCCCACGTGGGACCAGATCTACACGTGGCTCGCCGAGGCGGCGGGCGTGCGGGCGCCCGAGCTCGTGCACGTGGCCTCCGAGACGATCGCGCGGGTGCTGCCGGAGATCGGCCCGGGACTGGTGGGCGACAAGGCGCACTCGATGGTCTTCGACATCTCGAAGGTGCGCTCGCTCGTGCCCGAGTTCGGCACGACCATCACGTACGACATCGGAGCGCAGGAGCAGGTCGCCTGGTTCGACGCGCACCCGGAGGCCCAGGTGGTCGATGCCGAGCTCGACGCGGCCTTCGACCGCCTCGTCGCGCACGCGCGCTCGCTCTGACGCCCGGTGACTACCTCGCCACGTGACTACCTCGCCAGGTGACTAGGCGGATTCAACTGGTGGTCGCAACACCCCTGATGATCGGGGTGTTCGATGAAGTCTTGGAGCCGTTTACCCGTGCCCCGGGCGC
>DATGOB010000083.1:0-17583 GCA_036010205.1 Promicromonospora sp.
CCGACGCTCTCGTACGCCGACGTCGGCACCATCGGCTGGCTGGTGGACGGTGCGGCGATCTGCAACCAGGTGCCCCTGTGCCGCACCTCGTACGGACCGTACGGGCGCGCCATGATCCGCATCTGCAAGGAGGAGTCCTTCCACCAGCGGCAGGGCTACGAGCTGCTCCGGACGATGATGCAGGGCACCGACGCGCAGCGGGCCATGGTCCAGGAGTCGGTGGACCGGTTCTGGTGGCCGTCGCTCATGATGTTCGGCCCGCCCGACGACGCCTCGCCCAACACCGCGCGGTCGATGGCCTGGGGCGTCAAGACCCACACCAACGACGAGCTGCGCCAGCGGTTCGTCGACATGACCGTGCCGCAGGCGGAGGCGCTGGGCGTCACCCTGCCGGACCCCGACCTGGCGTGGAACGAGGAGCGCGGCTCGTACGACTTCGGGCAGCCCGACTGGGACGAGCTGTGGGCCGTGGTCGCGGGCGACGGGCCGTGCAACGCCCAGCGGCTCGCGCACCGCACCCGCGCCTGGCGCGAGGGCGCCTGGGTGCGCGAGGCGGCGCTCGCGTACGCGGAGCGGGAACGGGCCGAGCGGTCGGAACAGGCCGAGCACACGGAGGAGGCGGGATGAGCGAGCCAGGTACCCCGGTGAGCGGCGAGTGGCCGCTGTACGAGGTGTTCGTCCGCGGCAAGCGCGGCCTCAACCACGTGCACGTCGGCTCCCTGCACGCGCCCGACGACGACATGGCGGTGCGGCACGCCCGCGACGTCTACACGCGGCGCAACGAGGGCGTGAGCATCTGGGTGGTCCGCTCGTCGGCGATCACCGCCTCCAGCCCCGACGAGAAGGACCCGATGTTCGCGCCCAGCGGCGACAAGGTCTACCGGCACCCGACGTTCTACGACATCCCCGCCGACGTCCCGCACATGTAGGAGCCCCGATGCCTGTCCGCACGCACGAGCCCGACGAGCACGACAACGCCTACGCGGAGCTGCTCACGGACGACGCCCGCTGGGCGTTCGGCACCGACTTCGAGGATCCCCTGGCGGGGGTCGACACCACGGTGCCCGACGGCGTCGACCCCGCGACGCTCGCGACGTACTGCCTCATGCTCGGCGACGACGCCCTCGTGCTGTCCCAGCGGCTCGCGCAGTGGTGCAGCAACGCGCCCGACCTCGAGGAGGACATCGCGTTCGCGAACATCGCGCTCGACCTGCTCGGCCAGGCGCGGCTCCTGCTCGCCCGCGCCGCCGCGGCCGACGGCCGGCAGGTCCCCGCGCTGCCCGCCGGGTCCCCCGTGCCCGACGAGGACCGGCTCGCGTTCTTCCGCGACGGGCCGCAGGTGCGCAACGTGCGTCTGGCCGAGATCGACGACGCCGACTTCGCCCAGGCCGTCGCCCGCGTGCTGCTGTTCTCCACGTGGCGTCTGGAGCTGTTCACGGACCTGACCCGCAGCCGCGACGCCGTGCTCGCCGCCGTGGCCGCCAAGGGCGTCAAGGAGCTCACCTACCACCGCGACGTCGCGGGCCGGTGGTTCGTGGTGCTGGCCCGCGGTACCGAGGAGTCCCGGCGCCGCCTCGTCGCGGGCCTCGAGACCGTCTGGCCGTACCGCGACGAGCTGTTCGCGACCCACGCCGTCGAGCGCGCGGCGGCCCAGGCCGGGTTCGGCGTGGACCCGGCGGGCGTGGAGGCGCGGGTCGAGGCGGTGCTCGACCAGGTGCTCGACGCCGCGGACCTCGCCCGGCCCGACGTGCGCCCGCGCGCCGGCGTCCAGGGGCAGGCCGGGCGCGACGGCAGGCACACCGAGGCGCTCAGCCTGCTGCTCGCCGAGATGCAGTCGGTCGCCCGCGCGCACCCGGAGGGGCGCTGGTGAGCGGGGTCGTGGAGCAGGTCACGCAGCAGGTCCTGGAGCGCGCGCGGGAGGCGGCGTCCGCCGTCGTCGACCCGGAGCTGCCCGTGCTCACGCTCGCCGACCTCGGTGTGCTGCGCGGCGTCACGCTCGACGACGACGGCGTCGTCGCCGTCGCGATCACGCCCACCTACTCGGGCTGCCCCGCCATGGCCACCATGCGCGACGACCTGGTGCGCGAGCTTGCCGCAGCGGGCATCGAGGCCCGCGTGCGGGTCGTGCTCGACCCCGCGTGGACCACGGACTGGATCACGCCGTCCGGCCGCGCCGCGCTCGCGGCGGCGGGCATCTCGCCGCCCGGCCCGGCCCCTCGGCGGACCGGCCCGGTGCCCCTGCGGCTCGGCCCGCCGCGCCGCGCGGTGCGCTGCCCGCTGTGCGGGTCGCCGGACGTCGAGGTGACCTCCGAGTTCGGCTCCACCGCGTGCAAGGCGCTCTACCGGTGCCGGACCTGCCTGGAGCCGTTCGACCACGTGAAGGAGATCTGACGTGACGACCCTCACGGGCGGTGCGACCGCCCGGCGCACGGCGTTCCACCCGCTGACCGTGCGCGCCGTCGAGCGCCTGACCGACGACGCGGCCGCCGTGACGTTCGACCTGCCGGACGCGCTGCGCGACGAGTTCGCGTTCGCCGCGGGCCAGTCGCTCACGCTGCGCCGCGTGCTCGGCGGCGTCGAGCACCGTCGCACCTACTCGATCTGCGCCCCCGTGGGCGGCCCGCCGCGCATCGGCGTCCGCGAGGTGCCCGGCGGCCTGTTCTCGTCCTGGCTCGTGCACGACGTCCGGCCCGGCGACCGGGTCGAGGTGCAGGCGCCGTCGGGGGCCTTCCGGGCCGACCCCGCGGCGGGCGGGCGGCACCTGTGCGTCGCGGCCGGGTCGGGCATCACGCCCGTGCTGTCCATCGCGGCGAGCCTGCTGCGCGGCTCGGACGCGCGCGTCACGCTGCTCTACGGCAACCGGACGGCGGGCTCGGTGATGTTCGCGGACGAGCTGGCCGACCTCAAGGACGCCTGTCCCGACCGCCTCGAGCTGGTCCACGTGCTGTCCCGCGAACCGCGCGACGTCGACCTGTTCTCCGGCCGCCTCGACGGCGCCCGGCTCCGCGAGCTCCTGCGGCGCGTGGTGCCCGTCGCCGACGTCGACCACGCGTGGCTGTGCGGCCCGCTCGGCATGATCGACGAGGCACGGGCCGCGCTCGCCGAGGCGGGCGTGCCCGCCGACCGGGTGCACAGGGAGCTGTTCTGGGTCGACGAGCCGCCACCGCAGCTGCGGCGCCCGGACCGTGTGGTCGAGGGGGAGACCAGCCAGGTGACCGTGGTCCTCGACGGGCGGGCGACCACGAGCGCCGTGCCCCGCGACGAGCGCCTGCTCGACGCCGCGCAGCGGGTGCGAGCCGACCTGCCGTTCGCCTGCCGGGGCGGCGTGTGCGGCACGTGCCGGGCCAGGGTCGTCGAGGGGGAGGTCGACATGGTGCGCAACTACGCGCTGGAGCCGCAGGAGGTCGCGGCGGGCTTCGTGCTCACGTGCCAGTCCTACCCGGCGGGCGACCACGTCGTCGTGGACTACGACGCATGAGTGCGCCCCTGCTCGTCGAGGAGCACGACGACCGCGTGGTGCTGCGGCTCAACCGGCCCGAGGTCCGCAACGCCATCGACCGCGCCATGGTCGACGCGCTGCACGAGGCGTGCGCCGCGCTCGAGGCTCGGCCCCGCGTCGCGCTCCTCACCGGGACGGGCGGCACGTTCGCGGCGGGCGCCGACATCGCGCAGCTGCGCGAGCGGCGCAGGGACGACGCCCTCGCGGGGATCAACTCGGGACTGTTCGACCGTGTCCACCGGCTGCCCATGCCGGTGATCGCGCTCGTCGACGGGTACGCCCTCGGCGGTGGCGCCGAGCTCGCCTACGCGTGCGACTTCCGGATCGGCACCCCGGCGACCCGGTTCGGCAACCCCGAGCCGGGGCTCGGCATCATCGCAGCGGCGGGCGCCGCGTGGCGGCTCAAGGAGCTCGTCGGCGAGCCGCTGGCGGCCGAGGTGCTGCTGGCGGGCCGCGTGCTCGACGCCCAGGAGAGCCTCGCCGCACGGCTGCTCACCGAGGTCGTCGAGCCGGACGACCTCGAGGCCGCGGGCCACCGGCTCGCGGACCGCATCACCGCGCAGGCGCCGCTCGCCGTGCGGCTCACCAAGGCCGTGCTGCACGCGCCGCGCGGCGCGCACCCCCTGCTCGACGACGTCGCGCAGGCCGTGCTGTTCGAGACCCAGGACAAGGCCGACCGGATGGACGCGTTCCTCGCCCGGCGGGCCCGGAAGGAGCAGGGATGACGGGGCAGGACCTGCCGGGCGTCGTCGGCGTCTACGGCGGCGGGCGCATGGGCGCAGGCATCGCGCACGCCTTCGTGCTGGCGGGCTCCGCCGTCACGGTCGTGGAGACCGACGCGGCCGCGGCGCTCGCCGCGCGCGAGCGGGTCGGGAAGAGCCTCGCGCGTGCCGCGGCCGGGCCCGGCTCCGCACCCGCCGGCTCGTTCGACGTCGTGACCGACGCCGCCGCCCTGGCGGGCTGCGCGCTGGTCGTCGAGGCCGTGCCAGAGCTCCTCGGCCTCAAGCACGAGGTGCTGCGACGCGCGGCGTCCGCGGCGCCCGACGCCGCGCTGGCGAGCAACACGAGCTCGCTGCCGATCGACGCCCTCGCCGACGCGCTGCCCGACCCGTCGCGCCTGGTCGGGCTGCACTTCTTCAACCCCGTGCCGGTCAGCTCCCTCGTCGAGGTCGTCGTCGGCGCGCGCACGGCGCCGGGCCTGGTCGGCGACGCCCGGCGCTGGGTCGCCGCCCTCGGCCGGACGGCCATCACCGTCCGCGACTCGCCCGGCTTCGCGAGCAGCCGGCTCGGCGTCGCGCTCGCGCTCGAGGCGATGCGGATGCTCGAGGACGGCGTGGCCTCGGCGCAGGACATCGACACCGCGATGACGCTCGGGTACCGGCACCCCGTCGGCCCGCTGCGCACGACCGACGTGGTCGGCCTCGACGTGCGGCTGCACATCGCCGAGCACCTGGAGCGCGAGCTGGGCCCGCGGTTCACGCCGCCGCAGGTGCTGCGCGACAAGGTCGCCGCCGGCGAGCTGGGCCGCAAGACGGGGCAGGGCTTCTACACGTGGTGAGCGCCGCCGGACGACAGGAACGAGGAGACCCCATGACCGACGCACCCGTCGTCACCGACCGCGCGGACGCGGTCGCGACGATCACGCTCGACGACCCAGGGCACCGCAACGCGCTGACCCGCGCCGCCAAGGAGGCCCTGCGCGACGCCGTCGCCGCGGCGGCCGCCGACTCCCGGGTCCGTGCCGTCGTGCTCACGGGCACGGCCCGGGCATTCTGCCTGGGTCAGGACCTCGCCGAGCACGCAGCGGCCCTGGCCGACGGCGCCGAGGCCGCGTTCGCCACGGTCCGCGAGCACTACTCGCCCGTCGTGCGCGACCTGCTCACCATGCCGAAGCCCGTGATCGCGGCCGTGGGCGGCACGTGCGTGGGCGCGGGCCTCGGGCTGGCGCTCGCGTGCGACCACCGCGTCTTCGCCGAGGGGGTCACGCTCGGCGCGGCGTTCGCCGGCATCGGGCTCACGTTCGACACCGGCCTGTCGCTCACGCTGCCGCGCGCCGTCGGCGACGCGCGGGCCAAGGAGCTGCTGCTGTTCAACCGCACGTTCACCCCGGAGGAGGCCGTGGCGTGGGGCGTCACGGGGGAGGTCGTCCCGGCGGAGGACGTGCTGCCGCGCGCCGTCGAGGTCGCCCGGGAGCTCGCCGCCGGCCCGACCGTCGCGTTTGCGCAGACCAAGCGCCTCCTCGCGCAGGCTCCGGGCCGCACCCTGGACGAGGTGCTCGACGCCGAGGCCCGCGCCCAGACGGCGTGCGGCGCGACGACCGACCACGCGGACGCGGTCGGGGCGTTCCTGTCCCGCGAGCAGCCCACCTTCACGGGCCACTGACGCCCCACGGATCCCGCGCGGTGTCGGGGTCAGGCCGGCGTGAGCGCCGTGATGTGGGCGCGGGTGGCCGCGTAGGCAGCGGACTGCTCGCGGGCCTGGCCCGGGTACCCGGCGTGGCCCGCGGTGAGCACCGTCAGGTCGAGGGTCGCGCCCGGAGCCCGCGCGACGCCGTTCGCGACCGCGAACTGGCCCGGCGGCGGCACGGAGGTGTCCCACAGCGCGCACTCGACGCGCACGGGGATCCGCAGGTGCGTGGCCGCGACCGACGCGTCGTGGAACGCCAGCACCTCGCGCGCCTCGGGGTGGTCGGCCACGTGGTGCCGCACGGCCTCGCCGCTGCCGAGGCACGGCATCCGCAGACGCAGGTCGTGCTGCCCGAACGTGGGCACCTCCAGGGTGGCGCCGACGAACCGGTCGTCCCAGGGCAGCGCCAGCGCGCCGATCCCGCCGCCGAAGCTCGTGCCGACGTAGTACAGCGGCAGGTCCGCGAGGGCCGGGTCACGCCGGGCCAGCACGTCCAGCAGGGCGCTCGCGGCGTGCCACAGGTCGACGGCGGACCGCCCGACGGCGTACGTGTCCACCGCCTCGATGCCGTGCAGCACGTGGGCAGAGCTGGTGTCCGGCGCGCCGACGCCCCGGTTGAGGGCCCCGAGCCCCCGGGCGACGGGGAAGATGACGGCGGCGTCGCGGGGCACCCGCTCGAAGGTGGGCGCGTCGCGGCCGCCGTACCCGTGGCTGTGCACCACGCCGACCCGGGGCGGTCCGTCCACGGGCAGCGCGACCCACGCACGCAGCCGCAGGCCGCCGTCGGCGGTGTGCGTGACGACGCGGACGTCGTGCGTCGCGCGGCGGGCCGGCGCGGCGTCCCCCACGACCGCGTCCTCGACGACCACGTCGGACGCGACCGCGCGCGCCCGCGCGGCCCAGGACCGCCACAGGTCGGCGAAGCCCTCCGGCTCCGCGGCGGGCTCGACGGCGAGCAGGGCGTCGCGGTCGTACCCGTAGGTGCCGTCGATCGGGCTGTCCGCGAACCAGCGGTCGTACGGCGGGGGGAGGGTCACCGGTCCGCGGTCCAGCCGGCCTCGGCGTCCTCGTCCGGGTCCGCGCCCCAGGTGCCGTACGGCGGCTGCTGCCGCGGCGACGGGAACGTCACAGGCAGCCGCGCGGGGAACCGCATCCACGGGCTCGTGGCCCACTCGACGTGGTTCGGGTCGCCGGCGAGGGTGAGCTGCAGGCGCTTGAGCAGCTCGGCCACCGCGATCCGCGCGACGACGCGGCCCAGCCGGGGCGCGGGGCAGCGGTGCGCGCCCGCGCCGAACGACAGGTAGGCGCGGTTGCCCACGGTGTCCCAGGGGTCGCTCGACTGCACCAGCGGGTCGTGGTTGGCGGCGTGCACCGCGACCACCACCGGGTCGCCGCGCTCGATGAGCTTGCCGTCCACCACCACGTCGCGCACCGCGAACCGTGGCATGAGGTTGGGGTTGGTCGTGGAGCGCCACAGCACCTCGTCGAGCGCGTCGTCGATGTGCAGGCGCCCGCCCGAGACGCGGTGCGAGAACCGGGGGTCGCTGAGGATGATCACGAGCGTCTGCGCCACCCACGCCATGAGGGACTCCGTCGCCGCCGCGGTGATCGCGGTGAGCGTCTGGGCGCGCTCGAGGTCGTTCTCGAAGTTGGGATGCACGGCGAGCACGCCCGCGATGTCGCGGGTGCCGCGCTCGCGGCTGAGGACGATGTGGTTCGTGACGATCTCGCGCAGCTCGTCGGTGAGCGCGCGGGCGTCGGCACCGGCCTCGAAGATCGCCCGGGTGATCTCCTGGAGGCGCTGCGCCTGACCGGGTTCGAGACCGTCCAGCTCGGACAGCACGAGGAACGGCACGACGGCCGCGTACTCGGCGACGAGGTCGGCCCGGCCCCTGTCCTCGAACCGGTCGATGAGCATGCCGCACAGGCGCCGCGTGATGGCGCCGGCCCTGGCCTCGTCGACCTGCTCGAGCGCGTCGTCGACGGGCGGGCGCATGCGGGTGTGCTTGGCGCCGTCGGCGTCGGCGAGGGTGGGCTTGGGGGCCTGCGCGAGCACGAGGTGCAGGCCCGACCCCGGGCCGAGCAGGCCCTTGCCGTGGCCGTTCCAGATCGACGGGTCCTTGATGAACGTGTGGTCGTCGCGCAGCATGCCGACGGCGGCGGAGTGGCCCAGCACGAGCCAGCCGGGCACGCCGGGCTCGAGGTCGATCGGGGCGATCGAGCCCCAGCGCTTGCGCAGCTGCTCGTACACGGTGTTCGCGTCGGGCGACGTCGTCGTCGCGACCAGCGGCGTGCGCTCGGCGACGTCGCTCAGCCGCACGGGTCGCGCGGACTGCGATGCTGCGGTCACGGTTCTCCTCTCGGGCAGGGGCCGGCCCCGGCGCGTGCGGCTCCGGACGGCCCTGTCGGGGATGCTAACCGACCGGGCGGGACGCTTGTCGCAGCAGGCCGGTGTCGGCAGGATGTGCGCCATGCCCCAGGCCACGCCCCTGCTCCGACTGATGAACCTGCTGCTCACCCCCGGGATGCGCACGCGGAAGGACCCCGACGCCGTGTTCGACGGCATCCTCGCGGAGGTGCAGCGCGACCATGCGCCGCTGACCGCGCAGGACCTCGCCGCCGTCGACGGTCTGCGCCTGCTGCTCGCCGACCACGCCGCCAACCCCGACCTCAGCGGGCTCGGCTGGATGAGCGCGCAGGACCAGATCCGTGACCGGCTCCGCAACCGGGCCGTGGTCCGTTCCGCGCAGGCGCAGCGTCCCGGGGTGCGCGACGAGCCCGTGACGGCGCCGGTGTTCGTCGTCGGGCTGCCGCGCACCGGGACCACGCTCACGTACAACCTCGTCGCCCGGCACCCCGGGCACCGCGGCCCCACGTTGTGGGAGATGACCAACCTCGGCCTGCCGCTGCCCGAGGCCGAGCGCGCGAAGGTGATCGAGAAGACCCGCAAGCGCTTCGCGGCCGTCGGGAGGCTGAGCCCCGCCTGGGCGCACCTGCACCCCCTGATCGCCGAGAGCGAGGAGGAGGACTTCATGCTGCGCGCGCATACCGAGATGTTCGCGACCTGGGGTCCGGCGCCGCGCTACATCGACTGGGTCAAGGGCGCCGACCTCACCGACGACTTCCGGTTCCTGCGCGAGGCGCTGCAGGTGATCGCCGCGGGCGAGGCCCCGGACCGCTGGGTGCTCAAGCACCCGATGGACCTGTGGCGCACGCCCGAGATCCTGCGCGCCTTCCCCGACGCGCGGTTCGTGTGGACCCACCGCGCGCCGTCGTCGGCGGTGGCGTCCGGCTGCTCGATGTCCGAGGCGACCCACACGATGTACATCAAGCCCGGCCGCATCGACCTGGAGCGCATCGGCCGGGAGTGGCTGGAGATCTCGGCCGGTGGTGTCGAGCGGGCCATGGCGTTGCGCGACCAGCTGCCGGCCGACGCGGTGATCGACGTCGTCTACGACGACCTCGTGGCCGAGCCGGAGACCGTGGTGCGCGGGGTGTTCGACCGGCTGGGCATCGACTGGACCCCGGCCGACGCCGCCAACCTCGCCGCCGCGACCGACCGCACCGGCCACAAGCCCCACAGCTACACGCTGGAGCGCTACGGCCTGGACGAGGACCAGGTCGCCAAGGCCTTCGCGGCCTACGAGATCCCGCCGTCCGTGCTACCCCGAGCCTGACCCGACACGGTCACCGACACGGTCACCGACACGGCCACCGACACGGCCACGACCGAGAACGACCTGGGGGACCGATCCGGCGCCGGATCGGTCCCCCAGGTCGTTCCCGAGGCGGACCGGGGCCGGTGCTCAGCGGGCCGCCGGGCCCGGGGGGAACTCGGGACGGTCGAAGGCGTCGCGGATCCGCAGGCGGATCGTGGTGTCGAGGGCCTGCAGCTTGGCGGACGCGCCCCGCTCGGTGACGTCGGAGATGTCCGTGACCACGTAGCCGATGTCGCCGCGCGTGGCGAGCATCTGGCCCTCGATGTTCGCGCCGTGGTCGGCGAAGATCTGGTTGACCGTCGCCAGCACGCCCGGCACGTTGCGGTGCAGCAGCTTGATGCGGCCCACCCCCGTCGGCTCGAGCTGGAGATTGGGCAGGTTGACGCTGAGCATCGTCGAGCCCGTGGTCACGTAGTCCGACAGCTTCTTGGCCACGAACCGCCCGATCGCCTGCTGGGCCTCCTCGGTGGACCCGCCGACGTGCGGCGTGAGGATCACGTTGGGCAGGCCGCGCAGCACGGAGTCGAACGCGTCGCCGCGCTTCTTGGGCTCCTGCGGGAACACGTCCACGGCGGCGCCCGCGAGGTGGCCGGACGTGATGTGCTCGGCGAGCGAGTCGACGTCGACCACGAAGCCGCGGCACAGGTTGAGGAAGATCGCACCCTGCTTCATGCGCGCGAACTGCTTGGCGCCGAACAGGCCCGCGTTGCCGGACCGGCCGTCGACGTGCAGGGTCACGACGTCGGCGGCCTCGAGCAGCTCGTCGAGCGTCTCGGCGCGGCGCGCGTTGCCCAGGGCCAGCTTCTCGGCGGTGTCGTAGAAGATCACCGACATGCCGAGGTTCTCGGCCAGCACCGACAGCTGCGAGCCGATGTTGCCGTAGCCGACGATGCCGAGCGTGCGGCCGCGCACCTCGTGCGAGCCCTCGGCGGACTTGTCCCAGACGCCTGCGTGCAGGGCGCGGTCGCGCTCCGTCATGCGGCGCGTCAGGGAGATGATCTCGGCGATCGCGAGCTCCACCACGGACCGCGTGTTCGAGAACGGCGCGTTGAACACCGCGATGCCACGGTTCGCCGCCGCGGTGAGGTTGATCTGGTTGGTACCGATGCTGAACGCGCCGACGGCGACCAGGTCGCCCGCCTCGGCCAGCACGCGCGCGGTGACCTCGGTCTTGGACCGGATGCCGAGGAGCTGCACGCCGTCGAGGGCGGCGATGAGCTCGTCCTCGTCGAGGGCACCCTTGCGGTAGTCGACCTCGTACCCGGCCGACTCGAGGATCGGGACGGAGTCGGGATGGACGTTCTCGAGGAGGAGGGCTCGCTGCACGCACCCATGATGCGGCAGGGGTCCCGAAGCACCAAGCGGGCGCCCGCCCCGTCCCGCCTGCTGGGACGGGGCGGTGGACGGGGCGGTGCCGGGTCCGGGTGCCTCAGAACCCGTCGGGCAGGTCCTGCGCGTGCACGACGACGAGGCGCTGCGTGGGTCGCGTCATCGCCACGTACAGGTCGCTCGTGCCGCCGGGCCCTGCCGCGATCGCCGCGGGCTCGACCAGCACGACGGCGTCGAACTCGAGGCCCTTGGTCTCGCGCGGCGAGAGCACGGTCACCTGGGCGTCCTCCGGTCGCTGCGCGGCCAGCCGGGCGGCCTCCTGCTCGCCGACGGCGCCGGGCAGCGCCTCCGTGAGCGCCCCGGCCAGCCGCGGCACACCGGCCGACGGCGCGACGACGGCGACCCGGCCGGCGTCGGGCCCCACGAGCTCCTTGGCGAGCCGGAGGGCCTCGGCGACCACCGTGTCGGTGTCGGGCAGGCCGTCGGGCTCCGCCCCGGTGCGGACGGTGACGAGCGCGTCCTCGACGTCGCGCGCCGCTCGCAGGTCCGAGACGGGCAGCCGGGCGGCGCGGGCGACGCGCTGCGCCGTGTCGGCGACGGTCGCGGGCGTGCGGTAGGACACGGTCAGCTCGGCGAGCCGCCACCCGTCGCGCAGCAGCGGCGTGAGCATGCGGTCCCAGCTGCGCGCGCCGGCGGCCGACGAGGTCTGCGCCACGTCGCCCACCACGGTCATCGAGCGGGTCGGCACCCGGCGCACGAGCGCGCGCCAGGCCATCGGGGAGAGCTCCTGCGCCTCGTCGACCACGACGTGGCCGTAGGTCCAGGACCGGTCGGCGGCGGCCCGCTCCGCCGTCGTGAGCGCGGGGCCGCCCGCGGAGAACCGTGCCGCCAGCGTGTCGGCGTCCACGAGGCCCGCGTAGTCGCCGAGCATCGACTGCGTCGCCTCCAGCGCCTGCTCGGCGTAGCGGCGGGCCTCCTGGGCGGCGGCCTCGCGCGCCCGGGCCTCCACGAGCGCGACCGAGTCGTCCTCGCCGAGCAGCTCGTACGCCTCGTCGAGGATCGGGACGTCGGCCTCCGTCCAGGGGGAGCCCGGCTCGCGCTCGAGCAGGCGCCGCTCGCGCGCGGTGAGCTCGGGCGCCGCCTCGGCGAGCCGGTGCGGCTTGGCGTACAGGTCGGTGACCAGCTTCTCGGGCGTGATCGGCAGCCACGCGATGTTGAGCGCGACCCGCACGGCGCGGTCCGAGCGCAGGTCCTCGATCACCGCGGCGCGGTCCTCGCCCTGCACGGGCTCGTCCTGGAAGTCGCGGTACTGGTCGGCCAGGCGCTCCAGCATGTCGCGCACGAACGTGGCGCGCGCCAGGTTGTGCGGCTTGTGCGTGCGGCGCGCCTTGGCGATCGCGTCCCGCACGTCGCGCGGCCGGATCACGAAGTCGTGCCCTTCCACGCGCACGGGGATCTCCTCGGCGGGCACCCGCTCGCGGGCCCGCACCGCCCGGCGGACCACCTTGCGCCACAGCAGCAGGCCCTTGAGCCGGGCCACCTGCCCCTCGTCGACGGCGGTCGCCCGGACGCCGGGCAGGAGGTCGCCGATCGTCGTGGACACCACGCCGGTCTCGCCGAGGGAGGGCAGCACCTGGTCGATGTAGCGCAGGAACGCGCTGGACGGCCCCACCACGAGAACGCCCGACCGCTCCAGCAGCCGCCGGTGCGCGTACAGCAGGTACGCCGCACGGTGCAGCGCGACCGCCGTCTTGCCCGTGCCCGGGCCGCCCTGGACCACGAGCGCACCCGTGAGGTCCGAGCGGATGATGCGGTCCTGCTCGGCCTGGATCGTCGCGACGATGTCCGTCATGCGGCCCGTGCGGCCCTGCGCCATCGCGGCCAGCAGCGCGCCCTCGCCGGAGAGGGCGTCGGCGTCGACCTCGGTGTCGAGGTCCAGCACCTCGTCCTCGAGCCCCGTCACCGAGCGGCCCCTGGTGACCAGGTGCCGACGGCGGCGCACGTCGCCCGGGTGCAGCGCGGTCGCCCGGTAGAAGGACTCGGCCGCCGGTGCGCGCCAGTCGGTGAGCATCGAGCGGTGCTCGGCGTCCGTCAGGCCGATGCGGCCCACGTAGCGGGTGGCGCCGTCGGCCAGGTCGAGGCGACCGAAGACGAGCCGGTCCTCGACGGCGTCGAGCTGGGCCGCCCTGTCCTCGTAGAGGGTGGCGAACGCGTCGCGCTCGCTGCGGTTCTGGTGGGTACCGACCGCGCCGGCGAGCCGGACGTCCCGCAGCCGGTCGGCGGTGGTCCCGCGGAGGGTGTCCAGCCGGGCGTACATCGTGTCGACGACTTCCTGCTCGTGGGCGAGCTCGCCCGCGATTCCCGTCACGCCCTACCTCCGTGGCTCACCTGGTAACGGCCGGTCGTGAACGACCGGCCAACCATTATCGCGCACGTGTCACGCACACGTGTCTTCCCTGCGCTGACACGGCGTCATCTCGCTGGATAGGATCGCCGCCATGGCACTGGGCGGGGCGAGGTCGGCGGGGCCCGGAGACGGGTCCGCGCACCCGCGCCTGTCCCGGATCGACGGGCCGATCTCGGTCCTCCTCGTCGAGGACGACGACGCCGACGCCTTCCTCGTCGGCGAGCTGCTCGCCGACGCCGACGTCGAGGCCGACCTGCGCGCCGACCTGCACCGCGCGCGCTCCATCGACGAGGCGCTCACCATCCTGTCCATGGTCGCCGTCGACTGCCTGCTGCTCGACCTCGGCCTGCCCGACGGCGAGGGCCTCGGCGCCCTGCGCCGCGTCATGGAGGGCATCGAGGTGCTGCCCGAGCAGCCCGCCGTCGTCGTGCTCACCGGCAACACCGCGCACGACCTGGGGGCCGCGGCCGTCGCCGACGGCGCCGACGACTACCTCGTCAAGGCCGACGTCGACGGCGACGCCCTGGCCCGCTGCCTGCGCTACGCCACGCTGCGCCGCCGGTCCGCCGCCCAGCAGATCGCGCTCTTCCGCAGCGAGGTCCGCGCCGCCGAGACCACCCGCCTCGAGCGCGCCCTGCTGCCCAAGGAGCTCGTCACCGACGAGCGGGTCTCGGTCATGGTCGGCTACCTGCCCGGCGGCAACGGCCTGCTGGGCGGCGACTTCTTCGACACCGTCGAGCGCCCGGACGGCACGCTCGTCACCGTCATCGGGGACGTCGCGGGCCACGGCCCCGACGAGGCGGCCCTCGGCGCCGCGATGCGCACCGCGTGGCGCACCCTCGTGCTCGCCGACACCCCGCCCGGCGAGGTGCTGCCCCTGCTCGAGCGGGTGCTGCTCGCCGAGCGCGGGCGGCCAGAGGTGTTCGTGACCATCTGCCAGATGGTCATCACGCCCGACCGCCGGCGCATGGACGTCTACCTCGCCGGACACCCGCCGCCCCTGCTCGTCGTGCCGCAGGTGGCCCGTGACGCCGCCGTGCTCGTCACCCACCGCTGCGAGGAGCTGCCCGCAGCGCTGCGCGGCCGCGCCCTCGGCATCCCCGTCGACGGCGGGTGGTCCCCGCACACCGTCGAGCTGCCCGAGGTCTGGACCGCTGTGCTGTACACCGACGGGCTCGTCGAGGCCGCCGTCGGCACCGACCCGAAGGGCACCCCCGTGCTGGAGCCCAGCGCGACCGGCCGCATGCCGCGGCTCGGCGCGCACGGCCTGCGCAGCGTCGTCGAGCGCGAGATGGACCAGGGCACCGACGAGGTGGTCACCCGCGTGCTGCGCCGCGTGCGCGAGCTGCACGGCGGCCCGCTCGTCGACGACGCGGCCCTGCTGTTCGTCGGCTGGGCCGGCGCGGGCGCCACGGGCCCTGCCGAGCGCACCTCGACGCTCGCCGACTCGGTCGAGTGGTCGCGCACATGACGCTCGTGCACCCCGACGAGCGCCGGTTCACCGGTGTCTCCATGCGGCGCAGGCTCGCCCGCCTGCTCGGCGCCGTCGCCGCCATGCTCGTCATCGCGCTCGCCGTCGCCGTGCTCGCCCTCGTCCAGTCCCGCGGCCTCGACGCCCGTGCCGACGGCCCGTACTACCGCGCCCTGGTCGACGGCGAGCGTGCGTCCCTCGCCCTGAGCGACGCCGACGCCTCGCTGCGCGCCTACCGCGCCACCTGCGAGCCCGCGGCGCTCGAGCCGTGGACCCGCGCCGTCGGGTCGAGCGGTCGCATCCAGCTCCTCGCCGACGTCGAGCGCCGCGAGCTCGCCGCCGACGCCGAGGTGATCCTCGCCCACGAGGAGGCCGCGCGGCGCACCGACGCCTGGTTCCGGGAGTACGCCGAGCCCCTCGTGGCCGCCGTCGGCGACACGGGGGCGGGCGAGGCCCGCTGCCGCCTGGCGCTCGCGGACGCCCCGACGGCCGCGGAGGGCGAGGCGCTGTACGAGAGCGCACGCACCGCCGTCGTACGCTACCTGGCCGAGCTGAGCGCGCAGCGCGACGCGATCGTCGAGACGCGCGCGGTGTGGGAACGCCTCCTGCTGGGTGCCGTGGCGACGCTCGTGCTGGTCGTGGTGCTCATGGGCACGCTCATGTGGCTCGCGCTGGAGGGCTGGGTCATCCGGCCGCTGACCGAGCTCACGGCCGCCGTGCGCGTGGTGAGCAGCGGTGGCATCCGCCGCGAGATCCGCCCGGCGGGCACGGGCGAGGTCGCACTGCTGGCCATGCACGTCGAGACCATGCGGCGCGACCTGGTGCACCAGGTGGAGGAGATCCGGCTCTCGCACCAGGAGGTCGAGAACGCGCACGCCCTGCTCAGCGAGAAGACGCGCGAGCTCGAGCGCTCCAACCGCGACCTGGAGCAGTTCGCCTACGTCGCGTCGCACGACCTGCAGGAGCCGCTGCGCAAGGTCGCGAGCTTCACGCAGCTCCTGCGCAAGCGGTACGGCGGCCAGATCGACGAGCGCGCCGACCAGTACATCGAGTTCGCCGTCGACGGCGCCAAGCGGATGCAGGGGCTCATCCAGGACCTGCTGGCGTTCTCCCGCGTGGGTCGCACGGGCGTGCCGCGCGAGGACGTGGACCTGGAGAGCGTGCTGTCCGCTGCGCTGACCGAGCTGTCCGACCGGATCGACGAGACCGGTGCCGAGATCGAGCACGACCCGATGCCGGAGGTGCACGGCGAGCGCGCCCTGCTGCAGCAGCTCTTCGTCAACCTCGTGGGCAACTCGCTGAAGTTCCGCCACCCCGAGCGCCCGCCCGAGATCCGGATCGAGGTGCGCAGCATGCGTGCGCACTGGGAGATCTCGGTGATCGACAACGGCATCGGCATCGATGCGCAGTACGCCGAGCGTGTCTTCGTCATCTTCCAGCGCCTGCACTCGCGCGAGCAGTACGCGGGCAGCGGCATCGGCCTGTCCCTCGTCAAGCGGATCGTCGAGTACCACAAGGGCCGCATCTGGATCGAGCCGGCGGCCGGCGGCGGCACCATCGTGCGGTTCACGCTGGCCCGCAGGCAGGGTCAGCCCGCGCAGGGCAGGCTTTCGACCGAACGAGCGCAGTCGACTACGCTCGGGTGAGCATGGCCTGACCTGGGCCGACGGCGGGCCGCGACTCCCGGTGCCCGGCGCTGCCGAGACTGAAGAGGTACGTGGGTGAGCGGCAACAAGGTGATGGAGATCCTCCTGGTGGAGGACGACCCGGGCGACGTGCTCATGACCAAGGAGGCGTTCGAGGACCACCGCGTCCCGAACCGCGTCTCGGTGGTGGGGGACGGTGTGAGCGCGCTGGAGTTCCTGCGCAAGCAGGGCGAGTTCGAGAACGCCCCGACGCCCGACCTGGTGCTGCTGGACCTCAACCTGCCGAAGATGGACGGGCTCGAGGTGCTCGCCGTCGCCAAGGGCGACCCGATGCTCCGGCACATCCCCGTGGTGGTGCTGACGACGTCGGACGCCCAGGAGGACGTCGTGGGCTCCTACTCGCTGCACGCCAACGCGTACGTGACCAAGCCAGTGGACTTCGACGAGTTCATCGCGGCGGTGCGGCGCATCGACGAGTTCTTCGTCTCCGTCGTGCGGCTGCCGGGGCGGTAGGCCCTGTCCTGCCCGGCGGGCCCGGACGGGCCGGCCGGGGCGCCGCGGTGTGTCGCTGAGAGCGTAAGGACAGTGTCAGGCGACCGGCGCCGGGAAGACAGGGGAGGGTCCCGGCGTTGGACAGATCGGGCACCCTCGCACGGGGGCGTCCACGAAGACTTCCGACGATCGAGGGAGAGCTCACGTGCTTGACCCCCAGGGCATCTACGACGTCGACGAGGCAGCGGTCGAGCGCACGCTGGGTCGCAGCGTGCCGGGCAGCACCGACGGTCCCGTCCTCCTGCACGCCGTCCGCGGTTTCGTGGACGCGGGCAGCGCGGGCGAGCTCGCCGTCGACCACCTCGTCGACCAGTTCCGGGTCGAGCGTCTGGTGACGTTCGACGTCGACCAGCTGCTCGACTACCGCTCGAAGCGGGCGACGATGCTGTTCGAGGCCGACCACTGGGCGGACTACCAGGCCCCGTACCTGGCGATCGACCACCTGACCGACGCCGAGGGCACCGGCTTCCTGCTCCTGCACGGCTCCGAGCCGGACCTGCAGTGGGAGCGGGTGGTCGCCGCGCTGACCCAGCTCGTCGAGCGGTTCAACGTCA
>DATGOB010000084.1:0-9370 GCA_036010205.1 Promicromonospora sp.
CGTGCGCCACACCCTCCCGGGCGAGCGCGTCCGCGCGCGCGTCACTGAGGGCGGGACGAGCTTCTGGCGCGCCGACGCCGTCGAGGCGCTCGAGGCGTCCGACGACCGTGTCGAGCCCGCCTGGCCGGCCGCGGGCGCCGACGGTGCCGGGGGCGGCGAGCTCTCGCACGTCGCGCTGCCCGCCCAGCGGCACTGGAAGCGGGCCGTCCTGGCCGAGCAGCTGGAACGCCTCGCGCGCGTCGACGCCGACTGGCTCGCGGACGCGCTCACGGTCGAGGCCGCCCCGGGCGACGACGAGCGCGCCGGGCTGCACTACCGCACCCGGATCGACCTCGTGGGCGACCACGACGGCCGGGCGGGCATGCGCGCGCACCGCGGCCACCGCGTCGTCGCGCTCGACACCATGCCGCTGGCCACCACCGAGCTGCTCGATTTCGCGGCCGGAGAGGGCGTGTTCACCCGCAGGTGGACGCCGGGCGCGCACGTGCGGGTGGTCGCGCCCTCCGAGGGCGAGCCGCTGCTGCTCGTCGACGGCGTGCCGACGCGACGGGGCCGCCCCGACCCCCGGTCGAACGCGCGGCGCGCCGTGTCCGAGGTGGTCACCGGGCCGTGGGGGACGCACACGTACCGCGTGGCCGCCGACGGGTTCTGGCAGGTGCACCGCGCCGCGCCCGCGCTGCTCACCGGCGCCGTCCTCGACGCGGCGGGCGCGACGGCGGGCGAGCTGTCCGGGGCGACCGTGCTCGACCTCTACTCGGGTGCCGGTCTGTTCACCCTGCCCCTCGCCGACGCGGTGGGGGAGCAGGGGCGGGTCGTGGCGGTCGAGGGCGACGCCAGGGCCGTCAAGGACGCCCGGCGCAACGCCCACGCGCTCGACCAGGTCACGCTCGAGGCGGGCGCCGTCGAGCAGGTGCTGGCCGACCAGGGCCTGAGCGCCGACGTCGTGGTCCTCGACCCGCCGCGCACCGGCGCGGGCCGCGCGGTGGTCGACGCCGTCGCCGCGGCGGGCCCGCGCCGCGTCGTCTACGTGGCGTGCGACCCGGCGGCGCTCGCGCGCGACGTCGGGTACCTGGCCGCGCACGGCTACGCGCTGACCGGCGTGCGCGGGTACGACCTGTTCCCGCACACGCACCACGTCGAGGCCGTCGCCGTGCTGGACCTGAGCTGATCCGTTGCCGTGCGTGAGCGACGAAAGCCCTGCTCAGCGGGCATAGGATACGGGCCATGAAGCGGTGGTTCGTCGGCGGCTCGGCCGTCGTGGGGGTGGTGGCGGCCTTTGCTCTCGCCGTCACCGTTGGCATGTACGTCGGCGGGGGCGCGTACGCGTCGGGCACCGCGGACCGCGGGGTCCCGAACGCGGTCCCGGCAGCGGTCGCCACGATGCCGGGGACCGCGGGGCCGAGCCCCGCGCCGAGCCCGTCGCCCGGGCCCGGGGAGCTGCCCGGCCCGCTGCCGACCGGGTCGGCGACCGAGCCGGTCGTCGCGCTCTTCGTGGGTGACTCCTACACCGCGGGGCAGGGCGTCGAGTCGCGCGCACTGCGCTGGAGCACGCTGGTGGCCCGCGCGATGGGCTGGACCGAGCTGAACGTCGCGGACGGCGGCACGGGGTTCGTGTCCCGGTTCCCGGGCAGCAACAAGCTGTCCTACTCCGAGCAGATGCTGTCGGTGCGGTACCCGGCGCGCATCGACGTCGTCGTCATCGCGGGCGGGCAGAACGACTTCAACGAGCTGCGCGAGGACCCGGGCATGGTCTTCGAGGCCGTCGAGGACACCTACGCCCTCGCGAAGGAGCTGTTCCCGCAGGCGGCGATCCTCTCGGTCGGCCCGTCGACGCAGCGCACGGTCGGGCTCGAGGCCCGCGCGCTCGACAGCGCGGTCCGCGCGGCTGCCGAGCGGTACGACGCGACCTACGTGTCGCTGCTCGACCCCAACGTGATCCGCAAGCGGTACATCGGCGAGGACAAGGTGCACATGAACGACGAGGGGTACGCGGCGATCGCGCACCGGGTGCTCGCGCAGATATCTTGACGTCAAGATAAATGCGTTATGCTGGGCGGAGCAGCCCGGCCTAGGCTGGGTGAAGCCCCCTGGAACCCCGCGACGGCTCCACCGCGCGACGACAGCGCCCCGTGAGAGCCGACGCACCGTCAGCCCCGCAAAGGAGCCAGAGTGAGCACCGTGGACACGTTCGGATCGAAGGGAACGCTGGAGGTCGGCGGCACGTCCTACGAGATCTTCCGGCTCAGCGCGGTGGAGGGCACCGAGCGCCTGCCGTACTCCCTGAAGATCCTCGCCGAGAACCTGCTGCGCACCGAGGACGGCGCGAACATCACCGCCGACCACGTGCGCGCCCTCGCGTCCTGGGACCCCGACGCGCAGCCCGACACCGAGATCCAGTTCACGCCTGCGCGCGTGATCATGCAGGACTTCACCGGCGTGCCCTGCGTCGTGGACCTCGCCACGATGCGTGAGGCCGTCGCCTCGCTCGGTGGCGACCCCTCGCGGATCAACCCGCTGGCCCCCGCCGAGATGGTCATCGACCACTCCGTGCAGATCGACGTCGCCGGCCGCGCCGACGCGTTCCAGCGCAACGTCGAGTTCGAGTACCAGCGCAACCACGAGCGCTACCAGTTCCTGCGCTGGGGTCAGACGGCGTTCGACGACTTCAAGGTCGTCCCGCCGGGCACCGGCATCGTGCACCAGGTCAACATCGAGTACCTGGCCCGCACCGTGATGACCCGTGAGGTCGACGGCGCGCTGCGCGCCTACCCGGACACCTGCGTCGGCACCGACTCGCACACCACGATGGTCAACGGCCTCGGCGTGCTGGGCTGGGGCGTCGGTGGCATCGAGGCCGAGGCCGCGATGCTCGGCCAGCCCGTCTCGATGCTCATCCCGCGCGTCGTCGGCTTCAAGCTCAACGGCTCGATCCCGGCCGGCGTGACCGCGACCGACGTGGTGCTCACGATCACGCAGATGCTGCGCCAGCACGGCGTGGTCGGCAAGTTCGTCGAGTTCTACGGCGAGGGCGTGGCCCAGGTTCCGCTCGCGAACCGCGCCACCATCGGCAACATGTCGCCGGAGTTCGGCTCGACGGCCGCGATCTTCCCGATCGACTCCGTCACCACCGACTACCTGCGCCTGACCGGCCGCTCCGAGGAGCAGGTCGCCCTCGTCGAGGCGTACGCCAAGGAGCAGGGCCTGTGGCTCGACGCCGACTCGCCCGAGCCGGTGTTCTCCGAGTACCTCGAGCTCGACCTGTCGACCGTCGTCCCGTCGATCGCCGGCCCGAAGCGCCCGCAGGACCGCATCGAGCTGACGAGCGCCAAGCAGCAGTTCCTGCACGACCTGCCGAACTACGCGCCCGACTTCGCGGACGTGGACGAGGCCGGCCGCGAGTCGTTCCCCGCCTCGGACTCCCCGGCGCCCGCCGCCAACGGCCGCAAGCAGGTCACGGTGACCAACAGCGAGGGCAAGGAGTTCGAGCTGTTCCACGGTGCGGTCGCCATCGCGTCGATCACCTCGTGCACCAACACCTCGAACCCGTCGGTCATGCTCGCCGCGGCGCTGCTGGCCAAGAACGCCGTCGAGAAGGGCCTGACCGCCAAGCCGTGGGTCAAGACCTCGATGGCCCCGGGCTCGCAGGTCGTGACCAACTACTACGAGAAGGCCGGCCTGTGGCCGTACCTCGAGAAGCTGGGCTTCCACCTCGTGGGCTACGGCTGCGCCACCTGCATCGGCAACTCCGGCCCGCTCGACGAGAAGGTCTCGGAGGCCGTCAACGAGCACGACCTCTCGGTCGTCTCGGTGCTCTCGGGCAACCGCAACTTCGAGGGCCGCATCAACCCCGACGTCAAGATGAACTACCTGGCGTCCCCGCCGCTGGTCATCGCGTACGCCCTGGCCGGCACGATGGAGTTCGACTTCGAGACCGACCCGCTGGGCCGTGACGAGGCGGGCAACCCGGTCTTCCTGCGCGACATCTGGCCCGCCCCGGAAGAGGTCGAGGCCACGATCGCGTCCTCGATCGACCGCAAGATGTTCGAGTCGGACTACGCCGACGTCTTCAAGGGCGACGAGCGCTGGGCCGCGCTGGAGACCCCCGAGGGCGACACCTTCGCCTGGGACACCGAGTCGACCTACGTGCGCAAGCCCCCGTACTTCGAGGGCATGGGCATGACGCCGGAGCCCGTCACCGACGTGTCGGGCGCCCGCGTGCTCGCCAAGCTCGGCGACTCGGTCACCACCGACCACATCAGCCCGGCCGGTTCCATCAAGCCGGACAGCCCGGCGGGCAAGTACCTCGCCGAGCACGGTGTACAGCGTCGTGACTTCAACTCCTACGGCTCGCGCCGCGGCAACCACGAGGTCATGATCCGTGGCACGTTCGCGAACATCCGCCTGCGCAACCAGCTTCTGGACGGCGTCGAGGGTGGCTACACCTTCAACTTCGTCAAGAACGCGCAGGACACGATCTACGACGCCGCGCAGGACTACGCCGCGCAGGGCACCCCGCTCGTGGTCCTCGGTGGCAAGGAGTACGGCTCGGGCTCGTCGCGCGACTGGGCGGCCAAGGGCACGGCCCTGCTGGGCGTCAAGGCCGTCATCACCGAGAGCTTCGAGCGCATCCACCGCTCCAACCTCATCGGCATGGGCGTGCTGCCGCTGCAGTACCCGGCCGGCGAGAACGCCGAGTCGCTGGGCCTTGACGGCACCGAGACGTTCGACATCGCGGGCATCACCGCGCTGAACGACGGCGTCACGCCGGAGACGGTGGCGGTCACGGCCACGAAGGCGGACGGTTCGCAGGTCGCCTTCGACGCCGTGGTCCGCATCGACACCCCCGGTGAGGCGGACTACTACCGCAACGGCGGCATCCTGCAGTACGTCCTCCGCTCCCTGGTCTCCTGACCCACCCCGCCGAGGTAGTCACTCGGCGAGGTAGTCACGTGGCGAGGTAGTCACGCAGCGAGGTAGTCACCCGGCTCACACCGGGGGACTACCTCGCTGCGTTTCTACGACTACCTCGCCACGTGACTACCTCGGCGGCGGTGGGCGGGTCAGCGGCCGACGTCGGACTGGCGCGCGGCCCGGATCAGCTTCGTGGCCTCCTGCGGCGTGATGAGGTCGACGTCGTCGAGCTGGTCGGCGACCTGCGTCACGTGCAGCACGAAGGCCTGGTGGCTGACCCACGCCCCGTCCGCGTCGACCAGGTCGGCGATCGTGCAGCCGTTGCCCGTGTCGATGTTGGCGACCTTGCTGTCCTTGTTCCCCATGATGACCGTCGGGCGCTCGTCGGAGACGGGGCACGCGTCGATCGTGGACCGGGACACCGAGAACCGCAGCGTGCCCGTGCGGGTCACGTTGCCTGCGTTGTCGGTCGCCCGGTAGGACAGCGCGTGGGCGCCGGGATCGGTGACGTCGAACGGCCCGGTGTACTCCCGGAACGCCGTGTCACCGAACGCGTACTCGACGAACGCGATCCCGGACTCGTCGTCGCGCGCGCTGATCGACACCGTCGCGACCTCGAGGTACACCCCGTAGTCGTCCTGGTCGCCGTCCACCTGCGCCGACGCGACCGGCGGCGTGACGTCCGGCGGGTCCGCCCCGCCGACCACCACGAAGTCCACCGACTCGGGCTCCGACGTGTTGCCTGCCGTGTCGGTCGCGCGGTAGGCGAGCGTGTGCGAACCGTTGACGTCGACCACCACGGCCTCGTCGTAGTCGGTCCACCCGGCGCCGTCGAGGTCGTACTCGACGCCCGCCACCTCGGAGGACTCGTCCTCGGCCATGAGGTGCACCGCGGCCTGGCCGACGTACGCGCCGTCCTCGTCCTGGTCGCCCGTGACGTGAGCGGTCACCGTCGGGGGAGTGGTGTCCTCCTCGGTCGGCTCGACGACGGTGAACGTCGCCGACCCCTCCTCCGAGACGTTGCCCGCGTTGTCGGTCGCGCGGTAGAGCACGGTGTGCTCCCCGGGCTCGGAGACCGCGACGGGGTCCGCGTAGGCCGTCCACCCGGCGCCGTCGAGGTCGTACTCGACGCTCGCCACGCCCGACCCGGCGTCCACGGCCGCGAGGTTCACGGTCGCGGTGCCGACGTAGGCGCCGTCGTCGTCGAGGTCGCCGGTGACGTCCACCGTCACCGTCGGTGCGGTGGTGTCCTCGCCGTCGGCCGACACGACCGTGAGGTCGAGCGTCTCCGGCTCGGACACGTTGCCCGCGTTGTCGGTCGCGCGGTACGCGAGCGAGTACGAGCCGGGCTCGTCGAGCACCACGGGCTCGTCGTAGGCCGCGTACTCGCCGCCGTCGAGCGCGTACTCGACGGAGGCGACACCGGACAGGTCGTCCTCCGCCGCCAGCGTCACGGTGGCGGAGCCGATGTACGCACCGTCGCCGTCCTGCTGGCCGGCCACCTGCGGTGTCACCACGGGCGCCGTGGTGTCCTCGCCCGGGCCGTCGGTGACGACGAGCTCGCCCACCATGGTGCTGTGCCCCGGGATGGCGCAGAAGAACCGGTACGTGCCGGGGGTCAGCTCGACCTCGGCCTCGTAGCGGCCCCCGTTGGCGTCCAGGGGGTTGGCGAGGATGTCCAGCGTGACGTCGTGGTTGTACCCCGACGTGCTGGTGTCGAAGGTCAGCGTGTGGCTCATGGCGATGGTGTTGCCGGTCGCCACGCTGTTCTCGAACACGATCGTCGTCGGCCCCGCCGTCGCCGTGGTCGGCGCCGACGCGTAGGCCGTCACGCCGTCGTCCGCCGTCCAGGTGAGCACCTGGTCGGCGGCCTCGGCCACCCCCTGCGACGGGGTGCCGCCCTGCGCCTCGGGCGCGTCCGCCGGAGCCGACCACGCGGTCACCCCGGCGTCGTCCGGCTCGATCGCGGCAGCGGTCGAGGCCAGCGGCAGCGCCGCGAGGGCGCCGACCGCGACCCCGGCCAGGAGCCGGGACAGCTGGTGTCTCATGACCAGACCTCTCCTCGTGTCAGTCCGCGCGCTCACAGGTCACGCACCCGGATGTTGCGGAACTCCATCGCGTCCGCGTCGCTGTGGTTCTGCAGCCCGATGTACCCCTCGAGGAACTGCCGCAGGTCCGTGGGCGGGTCGCCGGCACGCGAGGACTCCTGGCCGGGCGAGTTCTCGAACTCGTTGATGACCACGCCGTTGCGGATGATCGTGTACTGCTGGCCGACCACCTGGATCTCGTAGTCGTTCCACTCGCCCTTGGGGGTCACCCCGGCCTCGTCGAGGCCGTTCGGGTCGAAGTTGTACACGGACCCGGTCTTCTGCGGCTCGCCGGACGGGCCGTCGTAGATCTGGATCTCGTGCCCGCAGTAGATCGCCACCCAGGCCTCGTCGTCGGTGCCCTGTCCACACTCGGCCCGCTCGTCGCGGGGCAGTCGCGGGTCGGGGAACCGCGTGAACACGCCGCTGTTGGCGTACCCGTCGCCGGGCGCGACGTCCTTGAACTGGAGCTTGAGCGAGAAGTCGCCCAGCTCCTCGCCCGGGTACCAGAGCATGCCGAGCCCGCCCTGGGCGAGGATCGACCCGTCGGGCTTGAGCTCGAAGTGCCCGCCCGGTGCCTGCCGCCAGTCCGCGAGGGACTCGGCGGTGCCGTCGAACAGCCAGCGGTAGCCCGTGGGAGCGTCCTCGCCGCCGATGCCCGACTCCTGCGCGGCCGCCAGGAGGGCCTTGCGCTCCTTCTTCGTGATCACCTTGTCGGCCAGGAGCTGGTCGGCGACGGCGGTCACGTGGTTCACGAAGCGGCCGTTGGTGTCCCACTCGGCCTCGTCGCGGATCAGGTCGGCGATGGTGCAGCCGCCCAGGTCGTCGTTGGCGACCGTGCTGTCCACGTCCCCGACGTGCACCGTGGCGCGGTCGTCCGGGACGGTGCACTCGGTGGTCACCGGCACCTCGATCGTCTCCGTCTCGCCGTCGGCGTACGTGACGGTGAGCGTGGCGTCGTAGCTACCCACGCGGGCGTACGTGTGCCGCGGGTCCGCCTCGGTCGAGGTGGCGCCGTCACCGAAGTCCCAGGCGTAGGACACGCCGCCCGAGGCGCTGCCGGTGAACGCGACCGTCAGCGGGTCGCTCTGGACGCTCGCGCCCGAGCCCGCGGGCACCGGCGTGGCCGGGCCGCCCGTGTAGCCGATCCGGACCAGCTTCTGTCGGTCGGTCAGGGAGAAGAAGCCCCCGCCGTAGTCCAGCAGGTACAGCGCGCCGTCCGGACCGAACTTGGCGTCCATCCACTGCTCGACGGCGCCGTCCCCGCCCCCGCCGCGGACGATCTGGCGCAGGTCCTCGGCGAAGACCGGCGGGCCGGCCTCGTCGACCGTGTCCGGGTCCACCGTGACGGCGATCCGGTTGTTCGCGTTCGACTGGTCACCGATGAACCACTTGTCCTCCCAGTACGCCGGCCAGGCCACGCCGCTGTCCGTGTCGACCTCGGAGCGGTGGTAGGTCGGGCCGTCCATCACGGCCTGACCGCCGCCTCGCAGGTACGGCAGCGTGTACGTCGCCTCCTCGTCCACGTACGACGGGATGCCCTCGTCGTTCACCGGGAAGACCGGGCCGCCGCCGCTGGGCGAGTACCAGATCATGTTGTCCTTGACCGGCGGCAGGTCCACCAGGCCGGTGTTGCGCGGCGAGGTGTTCTTCGGGTTGTCGCAGTCGTACCAGCCGGTCAGGACGCTGGCGTCCTCGTTGCTCCGGTCACGGTACGGCTGCCGGTTGCCCATGCAGTACGGCCAGCCGTGGTTGCCCGCCTCGGTGATGATCGTGGCCGTCTCGTACTTGGCCGGGCCGAGCTCGGGGTTCGGCAGGCCGGCGTCCGGGCCCACCCAGGCCGCCGTCAGCCAGTCGTTGACCTTGTCGTAGGCGAGGCGCGAGATGTTGCGCACGCCCATGACGTAGATCTCGGGCCGCGTCTTGTCCGCGGGGTACTCGCCCTCGGGGAACAGGTTGCCCTCCGGGATCGTGTACGTGCCGTCCGGCTCGGGGTGGATCCGCAGGATCTTGCCGTTCAGGTCGTTCGTGTTGCCCGCCGTGCGGCGCGCGTCCTGGAACGAGATGCCCGCGAACTCCTCGGTCCAGTTGTTGCCGGAGTAGCCGTCCGAGCCGCCCGAGGAGTTGTTGTCACCGGAGCCGACGTACAGGTTGCCCTCGTCGTCGAACGCCATGCCGCCGCCCGCGTGGCAGCAGCTGTGGATCTGCGTGTCCCAGTGCAGCAGGTCGACGCGCGTGCCCTGGTCGAGCGTGTTCTCCTCGGCGTCGTACGTGAACCGGGAGATCGTGCGCTGACCGACACGGTTCTCGCGGTCGATCGACTCGTGCGGCATCCAGAACAGGTAGACCCAGCCGTTCTCCTCGAACTGCGG
>DATGOB010000085.1:0-5655 GCA_036010205.1 Promicromonospora sp.
TTGGCGTTCCCGGCGGGCGGGACGCCGAAGCGCCAGCGGGCGTCGTCGGTGGCCCGGGCCCAGTCCTTGATGTTGAAGGGCGGGTTGGCCATGACGTAGTCCATCTGCACGTCGGGGTGCAGGTCGCGCGCGAACGTGTCGCCCCAGCGGGAGCCGAGCTGGCCGGTGATGCCATGCACGGCGAGGTTCATCTTCGCCATGCGCCAGGTGCGCTCGTTGAGCTCCTGCCCGTACACGGAGATCGCCTGCGGGTCGGCGCCGTGGCGCTCGAGGAACTTCTCTGCCTGCACGAACATGCCGCCGGACCCGCACGCCGGGTCGTACACGCGGCCCGAGTAGGGCTCGAGCATCTCGACGAGCACGCGCACCACGCCGGGCGGCGTGTAGAACTCGCCGCCGCGCTTGCCCTCGGCGGCGGCGAACTTTGCGAGGAAGTACTCGTAGACCTCGCCGAGCACGTCGCGCGCCCGGATCGCGCCGACGCCGGTGAACCGTGCCGAGCTGAACAGGTCGACGAGCTCGCCGAGACGGCGCTGGTCGACGCTGTTCGAGTTGAAGATCGTCGGGAGCGTCGCCGCGAGTGCCGGGTTCGCACCCATGATGTGCGCCATCGCGTCGTCGACGAGCTCACCGATCGTCGCACCAGGCTCCTCGGTCGTGGCCGCGCGTCCCTTGGCGTGCTGCGCGAGGTAGCCCCAGCGCGATCGGGTCGGGACCCAGAACACACCCGCCCGACGGTACTCGTCCTGGTCCTCGAGCAGCGGCTGCGCGTCCTCCTCGGTCAGCCCGTCCGCGACGCACTCGGCGAGGATCGCGCCGCGCCGCTCCTCGAACGCGTCGGACACGTACTTGAGGAACACGAGCCCCAGGACCACGTCCTTGTACTGGCTCGCGTCCATGGAGCCGCGCAGCTTGTCCGCGGCCTTCCAGAGCGTGTCCTTGAGCTCCTTCATGGTGGTCGCCGTGCTCGGCGTCGCCACGACCTGCTTCTTCCTCGGGGGCACTTCTGCTCGCTTCCTCGACGTGATCTCGTGAACAGCCCTGCTCACGAGCCGGGCTCATCCTTGCGCATGCGTACGACACCGGTGGTGACGCCGTCGACCAGCACCTTCTCCAGCTCCTCCAGGTACGCCAGCTCCCACCGCGCCGCGGTTCGGCGCTCGCGTACCCGCGCGAGCGCCGCCGCGATGTCGTCCGCCTCCCCGGCCGGTACGATCCGGACCTCCCACGACCGCCACCGCGACCCGCGGGGCTGGGATGCGACGTCGCGCGCGAGCACCTCGGGGACAAGCCTCGCGTCGGTCCCGACGACGCCCGGCGCGTCGTCCGGCCGGTGCGCCCGCAGACGCAGCACCCGGGCGGGGAAGGCGACGACGGAGAAGCCCTCGGTGTCGACGAGCGCGGCCGGGCGCGGCGTCGTGCAGAACACGACGTCACCCGGCTCGGTGAGGCGGCCCGCCGGGTAGCGTCCGGCGAACTCCAGACGGTCGACGACGCGCGCCCCGACCTCCTCGTCCCCGAGCAGTTCCGGTATCCCGATCACGCGGGACGCGCCCGCCGGGTCGGCGCCCGCGGCGCGCACGTCCGACTCCTCGAGCCTGTTCCCCGGCACCCGACGGACCGCGCCGCCGTCGACGAGAGAGCCCAGGCGCACGCGACGGGCAGGTTCGGCCTCCCCGCGCTGCACCGCCACGCCGAGCGCGGGACGCGATACGCCGTCGAGCAGGTCGACGAGCTCACCGACGCGTACGACGCCGGCGCCGGCGTCGTCTCGCGCACCACGCACGACCGGACGAGCGGTATCCAACAACCCGGTTCGGGACGCGAGCACCTTCCGCATGTAGACGAACTGGGCGAACCGGAAGGCGTGCCGCTGGACGTCACCCGGTGTGCCGAGCGCGGCGACGACGTCCGTCGCGAGATCCTCGACCACCGCGCGCGGGAACGTGCCGGAGACCGGGGCGACCCCGGACAGGTCGGCGACGAGCGTCCAGCGGTCCGCGATGTCGACGCCGGGGTGACCGTCCCCGAGGATCCACAGCGCCAGGCGCTCGCGCGAACGGTCCACGACGAGACCTGCCGGCAGCAGGACCGCGGCTCGCAGTCGGTCGGTGCGCAGCAGCGCCGACCGCACCGACTCCGCCTCAGGCGACGACGACGCGTCCACGAGCGCGCTCGCGGGCCCCAGCACCAGGGCGTGCTGGCCCTGCGCCAGCCCCAGTACGACGTCCTCGACCCGCTCGAGGACGGCGACGTCGTCGAGCACGCCGGAACCGACGGGCGGGACCTGGGTCACCACGAGCGGGAGAGCCCGCGTCCCGTGAGCAACGGCGACCGTCTCGGTCTCGAGGGACCGCACCGACCAGCCGTGCGCGCCGAGTCGACGACGCACGAGGCGGTGGGCGTCGCCGCGCGGCACGTAGGCCGTCGGGGTCTCGACGACCTCGCCGCGCCCGAGGACGGCAGCGAGGAGGTCTCCGCAACCCGGGTACGGGTCCGCGACGGCGCGGGCCACCGTCACTCCCGACGCCAGGTGGTCGCCCACGACCGCCCCGGCGAGGTCAGCGAGGAGCGCCAGCGCCGCAGGAGCGAGCGCCGAACGGGTGAGCGCCTCGCGACGGGCACGGAACCGCTCGGCGAGCAGTGCCTCCACCGCGGCACCCGGCATGTACGCCGAGCCGGCGGCGAGATCCGCGAGCGCCGCGAACCTGTCGGTGTGAGTGCCGAGCGCCTCGACCTCGGCGTAGAGGAAGTCGTCGTCCGGGTCCAGCTCGTCGGCCAGGTCGAGGATGTCGTCCACGTCGAGGGAGGCGAGGGGCTCAGGAGCGTAGGCCTTGAGCCGCAGCAGCGCGGTGAGCCCGGCGAAGGCGACGTCGTCGGGTGGTCCGGACTCACCGTCGAGCACGGCTCGAAGCGCCACGTCCGCGCGGAACGCGCGGTTGTTGCCCAGACCGCTCACCTCGACCCAGTCCACGACGTCCGACGCGCGGAACCGCAAGGGAGCCGAGGCGTTCCCACCCGGTGCGGCGACCGGTGCAGGAAAGGGAGTCGCGCCGGACGCGTGGCGCCGGCGCCAGACCGAGACCACCGGCCGACGGACGTGGGCCAGCTCCGCGATGTCGGCGAGCGTGAGACGCAGGTCCGCGAGCAGCGGCGTGGTCGACGAGATCACGGCCGTCACCTCCTCGCTCGTGGGTTGGATCTTCCCGCCGACTGTAGACGGGCCGCCGTGCTCACCTAGCACGCCACGCTGATATCACCCCTTATCGCCTCCGTGGCCGCCCAGAACCTCCGGGCACTGCCACTCTCCTCGGGTCCGGCCACGACGGCCGGCGGCAGCGATCCGAGGAGCCCTCGATGAAACACCCCCCAAGCCACGTGAGGTGCCGGTGCGGCTCCGTCTACCCCCTCCGGGAAGGACGCGGGCTGTGCCCGCGTTGCGTGTCGCTCACGCCGCCGCGAGACCGCATGACCACCGAGCCGGCCAGCGAACCCGAGGAGCGCGCATGAGCACCGGACCCACACCCGAGGTCCCCGGGCCTCAGGCTGCAGAGGAGAACGCACCCGAGGCGACCGCCACCGTCGGGGAGCCGCCGCTCCCGGAGCTGAACGGCCCGGCGCGCTCGCGCCGGGGACGAGCAATCGTGCTCGGCGTCGTCGCCAGTGTGGTCGCGCTCGGTGCGGTGCTCATCGTCCTCGCGGTCCGCGGCGACGAGTCCGCCCTCGCCCGAGCGCACGAGGCATGCCTCCCCGACGGCGCCGACGGCATCCGGCTCGCCGACGACGACCGGACGCTCCTGATCGACACCCAGGGCGACGACGACCTCGTCGGCGCCGAGTACACCGACGTCGCGTGCCTGCTGCTCGAGCTCGAGGTCCCCGACCGCGTGGTCGCCCAGATCGACTCCACCCGCGCCCTCGACGGGCGTCAGAGCGACGCCTGGGACCGCTTCACCGCGATGTGGTCCTACCACCCCGACTCCGGCCTCGACCTCCTGGTCGTCGAGGACTGACGACCGACCGCCTGACCACGCCAACGAACAGGAGTCCACCATGCCGTTCATCCGCTCCGTCCGGGTCGCATACCCGGGCACCAGCAACGAGCACGTCGTCGAGGTCCGTTACTCCGCGACCACGACCGGGCCGCTGCGCGCCGGGACGCGCGAGGCCGTGCACGCCGCGATCCGTCGCGGCGAGCGCTTCCGCACGTTCGACGAGGTCACGCACAACCAGGCCGACGTCATCGCTCGCGTGAGCCCGCGCGGGACCCGCTACATCGCGACCGTCGCGAACGGTCGCGAGACCGACAACCTCCTGCACCTCCCGCGCCACTGACGCGCGCCGAACCCGAAGGACCGCCATGTCTCCGTACAGCCAGCCCCTGTCCGTGCCGCTCCCGCGCAACCTGCGCACTCTCGCGACCGGGCTCTCGCTCGTCGCGTCGCTCACCGCGTGCAGCCTCGCACCGTCCGTCTCCCCCGACGTCACGCCGACTGCGCAGACCACCCCGACCGAGACCACCTCGGACGAGGCCACCCTCATCGGCACGTACCAGGAGGGCTACGACCTGGGGTACGAGCACGGCTCCACCACCGGCGCCCGCGCCGGTGCAGGATTCCTGTCCGAGCGGACCGAGGAGTACCGCGAGGGCTACGACGCCGGATACACCACCGGGAAGGACGAGGCGGAGGCCGCGACGAAGAACCCCGTGACCTCCTTCGGCACCCCGATGGAGTGGGAGGACGGCCTCACGCTCACCGTCACCAACGACGGCTACTTCACCCCGAGCGAGTGGGCCGCGGTGGGCGACTTCCCGACCTACCTGAGCTTCACGTTCACGGTCACGAACGGGACGAGCACCACCTGGACGTCGTCCGGGTACACCCAGGTGACGAGCGCCGGAGCCGCCGGCGACGAGGTCTACGACTCCGACCAGGGATACGGCGGCGCGCCCACCGCACCCGTGCTCCCCGGACAGTCGATCACCTGGAAGCAGGGGTTCGGCGTGGCAGACCCGGCCGACCTCACCATGAACGTCTCGCTCGACTGGGACCACGTCGACGTCGTCTACACGACGCTCGAGGACGCCTGGACGTTCTGACCTCACTGACCCTTCGCAGGTGCTGTCCGCGCCACTCGCTTCCAGCGACGTCGCGGCCACCCGCCGCACCCCCGACGGTGCTCGCGGCCGGGCGGATCTCCCGGTCTCCGACGTACCCACGGACCGGGCCGCCTGGCGACAGGCGCTCGGCGCACACCCGTCGGCGGACCCCGGTCTCGCTGGACCTCGCTCTGCTCCGCCAGCCGAACGTCAGGGCGTCGCCGGCGCCTCGCCGGCGGACGCGGCCCACTCGTCGTCGGTGAGCAGGCGCGAGCGGATGATGAACCGCACGCCCTCGGGCGCCTCGACGCTGAACCCGGCACCCCGGCCGGGCACGACGTCGATCGTCAGGTGCGTGTGCTTCCAGTACTCGAACTGCGCGCGGCTCATCCACACGGGCACGACGAACCGACCCGCCGCGCCGCCGGGAGCGCCCGCCTCGTCGGGACCGTCGGACACGACGAGGTCGCCGAGGTGCACGTCGGCGTCGCCGAGCAGGAAGTCGCCCTGCGGGTAGCACTTCGGCGACGACCCGTCTCAGCACCCGCCGGACT
>DATGOB010000086.1:0-5803 GCA_036010205.1 Promicromonospora sp.
TCGCCGCCCTGGGTGGTGACCTCGGCGGTGACGGCGTACCCGGCCGCAGTCCGGGCGAGCAGCCGGAGGCGGCCCTCCTCGGCGCCGCCGAGCGTGAGCACGCGACCGTCGGGCAGCGTGAGCGCGAACGCGGTGTCGGGCGCCTGCACCACCATCTCGGCGGTCGCCCCGGAACCGTCCCAGCGCCACAGCCCGCCCTCGGGCGACCGGGACACGATTAGGACGCTCATGACTGCGCCGTGATGTCGTGCATCATCACGGCGTTGCCCGCCAGCAGGCCGCCGTCGACCACCAGCGTCGTGCCCGTGATCCAGGAGGCCTCCTCCGAGCACAGGAACAGGGCGGCGTTCGCGACGTCGTCGGGCCGGCCCAGCCGACCGAGCGGGTACCAGCGCGTGGCGGTGTCGAGCACGTGCGGGTCGCGGGCCAGCCGCTCGTCCCAGATCGGGGTGACGATCGTGCCCGGCGCGATCGCGTTGGCGCGCAGGCCCTGCGACCCGTAGCTGACGGCGAGCCCGCGCGTGAGCGCCATCAACCCCGCCTTGGCCGCCGAGTACGCCTCGTTGCCGAGGTGCGTCAGCCCGTTGACGCTGGCGATGCTCAGCACGACTCCGCGCGCCGCCAGCAGGTCGGGCAGCGCCTCCTGCACGAGCCGGTACGGCCCCGACAGGTCGACCGCGAGGTCGCGCTCCCACTCCTCGTCGCTGACGGCCTCGAAGGGCACGTCCGCGCAGGTCGCGGCGTTGTTGACGACGACGTCGAGCCGGTCCCAGCGCTCCCGGACCACCGCGAGCGCGTCCTTGACCTGCTCGCGCGAGCTCACGTCGGCACCGATGGCGACGGCGTCCGGGAGCGCCTGCGCGACCGCGCGTGCGCGCTCCTCGTCGACGTCCAGAACCGCGAGCCGAGCACCCTCGCCCGCGAACCGCTCGGCGAGCCGGGCCCCGATCCCCGACCCGGCGCCCGTGACCAGCACGACCCGCCCCTCGAACCGTCGCCCCACGCCTCGTCCCTCCGTCGGTGCGGCGGCGTCCCACCCGCTCGCAGGCCGCCTGTCACTGGATGATACGGTCTTCCGCACAACGACAGACACCGGGCACGGCCGTGCGGAGGGATGGACGCGGATGCTCACGTCGAGGAGTCCCCGGTCGAGTCGCACGCCGCACCGCTCTCCCGCAGCGCCGAGGAGCACGCGTGAGCGGTGACCGGGCTCGCGCCGGCTTCCAGGCGGTCGAGCGACTGGTCGCCGTCGTCGACGGCGTCCGGGCGACGCAGCCGGCCTCCCTGGCGCAGGTCGCCCGGGCAGCGGGCCTGACGGAGCCCACCACCCTGCGCTACCTCACCGCGCTGCGTGACCACCGCGTCGTCCGGCGCGACCCCGCGACCGGTCTGTACGGCCTCGGCGTGCGCCTCCAGGAGTGGGGTGCCGCGGCCGCGGGTGCCTACGACCCGGTCGAGGCCGCCGCCCCGCTGCTCGAGGGCCTCGTCGAGGAGCACGGCGAGACCGCCGAGCTGGTCGGCGTCGAGGCTGGTGATCGCCTCGTCGTGCTCGACGCGCGGCAGGGCACGCACGGCATCAGCAGGGCGGTCCGGGTGGGCGACGAGGAGCCGTGGCACACCACGGCGGTCGGCAAGTCGCTGCTCGCGGCGCTGCCGCCCGAGCGCGCCGAGCGGCTGCTGCGCTCCCTCGACCTGTCCGCGCTGACCGAGCGCTCCCTCACCGAGCCGGCAGCCGTGCGACGCGACCTCGAGACGACGCGGCGACGTGGGTTCGCCCTCGACGACGAGGAGAGCGAGCTCGGGCTGCGCTGCGTGGGCGTCGCCGTCCGGGACGGTGCCGGCCACCCCACCTACGCGATCTCGGTCTCCGGCCCCAGCTACCGCGTGACCGAGGACCGCATCGACGGCATCGCCCGCTCGCTGCGGCGCGCCGCCGACGAGCTCGAGAGCGCCTGGGGCCTCTCGCCCTCCACCCACCCGTCCGACCCGGAGCCGCACGCATGAGCCGCACCCCTGACGCCCTCGACCTCTCGGCCTTCGCGGCGCTGCCCCCGGATCCGCTCGGCAAGATCCTCGGCGACGGCTTCGACGGGATCCCGCGCGGGGAGCTCGCGCGCACGACACCACCGGTGACGGAGCTCGCGACGCCGTACCTCACGATCGACGCCGACGCGGTGGAGCACAACGTCACCGCGCTGCAGCGCTGGTGCGACGAGCGGGGCTACCTGCTGGCGCCGCACGGCAAGACGACGATGGCCCCCCAGCTGTGGTCGCGCCAGCTGGCCGCGGGCGCCTGGGGCATCACGGTGGCGACGCTCGCGCAGATCCGGGTCGCGCTCGCGTGCGGGGTCCGGCGGGTGCTGCTCGCGAACCCCCTGGCGACGCCGGCGGCCGCCGCGCGCGTGCGTGCCCTGCTCGCCGACCGCCCAGGGCACGAGGTGGTGTCGTGGGTCGACGGCGTCGCCGCGGTCGAGGCGCTCGGCGACACCGAGGGCCCCGAGCTCCCCGTGCTGCTCGACGTCGGCCGTCCCGGCGGCCGGACCGGCGTGCGCGACCTCGACGAGGCGCGCGCCGTCGTCGAGAAGGTGCTCGCGACGCCCGGCGTGCGACTCGCCGGGACCGCCGCGTACGAGGGTGCGATCGGCGGGACCCCTGGCCGCGCCGACATCGCCGCGTTCGCCGCCCATGTGCTGGCGGTGCACCGCGAGGTCGTGCTGCCCCGCACGGGTGCCACCGCGCTGCTGAGCATCGGCGGCAGCGACCGGCTGGGCGAGGTGGCCGACGGGCTCGCCGGACTGTCCGCCGACGACGGGCGTGTCGTCGTCCGGTCGGGTGTGAGCATCACGCACGACGACGGCCACTACCGCCACGAGCAGGAGACCGCGCCCGGCCCGGTGCCGCGGTTCCGTGCGGCGCTGCGTCTGGTCGCCACGGTGATCTCCGTGCACGACGGCGGCACGGCGCTGCTCGACTGCGGGCGTCGTGACGTCGGCCAGGACGCGGGCCTGCCGACCCCGTTCGAGCTGTGGCGCGGTGACGACGTCGTCGGCACAGCCACCGCGGACGCAACGGTGGTCCGGATGAACGACCAGCACGGCTTCCTCGCCGCCGGGTCGTTCGCCGCAGTTCCCGAGGTCGGCGACCGTGTGGTCCTCGGCATCTCGCACCCGTGCACCACGTTCGACAAGTGGCGCGACATCGTCGAGGTGGCCGGCCCGCTCGCACCCGGGTCGGTCGCCGTCGGGCTCGTACGCACGTGCTTCTGACCGCTCCGCCTCCTCCCGAGCCCCTGTCGCGCGCGGCGTCGCGGGCGCAGAATGGAGCATGGTCGAGGTCGACGAGTTCGATCTCACGACGGCGTCGGTCGAGCCCCGTGGGTCGGCGACGCACGCGCCGCGACCGTCGCACGACGCCTGGACCTGGGTGGGCGTCGGGATCTCGCTCGTGCTCGTCGCGCTGCTCGCGACGCCTCGACCGCTCCCGCCGCTGAGCACCGGGGTGCTGCAGGGCGACCTGCGCCGGCCGCCCGAGGAGGTCTGGTCGGTGGCGCTGCCGGCCTCCCTCGCCGACGACGTCGCCAGGTGGCAGGGCGGCCCGGCGTTCACCGGGACGCTGCGGGTGAGCACGGGCGAGCCCCGGGTGGTCGTCGCCGCCGGGCTGGTCGGCGTGGCGGGCTTCGACGCCGCGACCGGTGCGCTGCTGTGGGAGCACGAGATCAGCGGCACGTTCTGCGAGGTCACGACCGCGGTCACCTGTGTGCACGCGGTGGGCAAGTGGCGTGCGTCGGTGTCGCTGGTCGACGTCGTCACCGGTGAGCGCACCGTGCTCGAGGTGCCCGGGGCCGGTCACGCGGTCGCCGTCGACCGGCCGGGCGGCGAGGAGCTGGTCGCGGCCGCCGGCACCGCGGCCGTCCTGGGCGCCGACGGGTCGGGCACCTGGGTGACCGTCCTCGACGCCCGTGGCGGCGAGCGGTGGCGCACGCTGCTGCCCGGCCGGCTCGGCACCGACACGCTGCTGAGCGCGGGCGACTCGCTCTACCTCGGAGGCACCGCGCCGGCCGTCCTCGACGTCGGCACGGGCGCGGTCGTCGCGCGGCCGGCCCGCGTGCAGCCGGGCGCGGAGGTCGCCGTCGAGGTCGTCGACGGCGAGGGTGCCGCGACGGTCGTGCTGCCGGACGGCGAACGGCTGCGCCCGGGCGAGGACGTCGCCGCCGTGCGTGTGACGCACGCCGAGGGCGGGCGGCTGCCGGGCGCGCCCTGGCCGCTGGTGCTCGGCGACGACGGCCACGGGACCGGTACCGCGGCGGTGGACGTCGCCGCCGGCGAGGTGCTCTGGACCGTCCCGGCCACGATGTCGGCGAGCACCGTCGTCGACGGCGACCTCGTCGGGGTGACCGACGGCCGGCTCGTGCGGTGGAGCTGGTGAGGAACCCGCCGCACGGCGGCAGGACGACCGCCAGGACCGCCGTCGAGGAGTTCGACGTCGCGGACCCGTCGCCCGACGCGACGGAGCCGTCCCCCCGTGGCCGTCGAGCGCGCCGCCCGACGGGCTGGGTGGCGCTCGCGGTCGCGCTCGTGCTCGTGGGCGCCGTCGTCGCGCCGCCCGGTGGCGTCTCGCTGGGCGCGATCCCACGGGACAAGGTCGGGGTGCTCGCGCTGGACCTCGCGGCACCGCCGGTCGAGCGGTGGCGCGTCGACCTCGACCGGCAGGGCGGCTCCCGGCAGGTCGTGCTGCTGGGCTCCACGCTCGTGACGGTCGGTGACGGCGTCCAGGGCCTCGACCCCACGACCGGTGCGACCCGGTGGCGGCTCGAGACCGGCCCCGGACCGTGCACGGTGCACCAGGCGGTGGTGTGCGTCGACCAGCCGGGTGCGGACACCGCGGAGGTCGCGCGCGTCGGGCCCGACGGCGCGACGACACGGACGCAGGTCCCCGGCGCGGTGCAGGCCGCGGCGGTCGAGGACGACGTCGTCGTGCTGGCCGTCGACGACGACGGCGTCGTGGCGCGTCGCGTGGCACCCGACGGCGGCACCGTCTGGACCACGCCGCTCGCCGTCGGGGCTGCCGACCGGGAGGACTGGGTGTGGGCGTCGATGGCCGTGCTCGGCGACGTCCTCCACCTCGCCGCCGGCGAGTCCGCCGCGCTCGACCTCCGGGACGGCACCGAGGTGGCCACCGACGTGCTCTGGACGCTCGTGACCGGGGCCGGCCGGGTCGTCGTCTCCCAGGGTGAGGACGGCGTCCTCGACGCCAGCCTGGTCGACGCCGACGGCGTCACGCGCGTCGAGCATCTGGCGGCCCTGGTGGACGACGACCCCACGAGCGTGCTCGGCATCAGGCACGGCGACGGCGTCAGCGTCACGAGCGACGGCACCGTGCTGTGGCAGGAGCCGTCCCGCAGCGCCGTCGCCCGCCTCGCCGGCGTGCTCGTGCTCGCCGAGCAGGCGGGTGCGGTCCCCCGGCTCGTCGGGCACGACCCCGAGACGGGCCGCGCCCTGTGGGACGTGCGGGCTCCCGCGACACCGGTGGTCGCCGGCGGCAGCACGCTCGTCGTCCAGGACTGGGTCGACGGCGCGCTGCACGGCATCGACGTCCTCACCGGTGACGAGCTGTGGGTGCACGGCTCGCGGGTGTCGGTCGACTCCGTCGCCGTGCTGCCCGACGGGATCGTGCTCTACGACGACGCGGGCCTCGTCCGGCTCTCCTGGTAGCGCACCGCCCGCCCTCGCCGGGGCAGCCCCCGAGCTGCGACGAGCGGCGGTGCTGGCCGCGCGCGACGTGACCGGGTAGGAAGGACACATGG
>DATGOB010000087.1:0-4690 GCA_036010205.1 Promicromonospora sp.
GGTCTGGCCGGCCGACGTCGAGGCCAGCGCGGCGAGCACCGCCGCGACGCCTGCGCCGGACAGCAGCGTGAGCTGGATGTTCGAGATCCGCGTACGGTACAGCCTCGACACGCCCTTGGCGTCCACGAGCTTGCCGCCCACGCGCAGGCGCGTGAGGAACGTCGAGGCCATGCCCGCGCGGCCCTTGTCGAGGAACTCGACGAGGGTGGCGTGGGTGCCGACGGCGACGATGAGCTCGGCGCCCTTGTCGTCCGCCAGCAGCATGGTGATGTCCTCGCTGGTACCGGTCGCGGGGAAGACGACGGGCTCGACGCCGAGCGCCTTGACCCGCTCCAGGCCCGGGGCCTTGCCGTCGCGGTAGGCGTGCACGACGATCTCCGCGCCGCAGGCCAGGGCCCGGTCGGAGACCGAGTCCATGTCGCCGACGATCATGTCGGGCTGCCACCCGGCGTCGAGGATCGCGTCCGCGCCGCCGTCGACGCCGATGAGGACGGGCCGGTTCTCCCGGATGTAGGACCGCAGCAGGGCGAGGTCCTCCCGGTAGTGGTAACCGCGCACCACGATGAGCACGTGGCGGCCCTCGATGGACGTGCGGATGTCGGGCACACCCACACCGTCGAGCAGGAGGTCCCGCTCGCGGCGCAGGTACGTCATGGTGTTCTCGGCGAACCGCTCGATCTCGGCCGAGAGGCCCTCGCGGGCCGCCGCCATGTTCGCCGCGACGGTGCGCTCGGTCTGGAGCTTTCCGCTCGCGACGACCTCACCGCCGACGACGACGTCGCCGTCCACCACCGAGACCTGCGCGTGCTCCTCGATGCCCATGACGGCGGGGCCGAGGTCGTCGACGAGCACGATGCCGGCCTCGACGAGGATGTGCGGACCCGTGTTCGGGTAGCGGCCCGACGTCGACGGCGCGGCGTTGAGGACCGCGACGGGGCCCGCCGCGACCAGCGCGTCCGCCGCGACGCGGTCGATGTCGACGTGGTCGATCACGGCGATGTCACCCGCGTTCAGCCGCGAGGTCAGCTCCTTGGTGCGGGCCCCGATCCGCGCGGGGCCGTGCACGGTGGCGCCCGGCGCGGGCGTGGCACGGTCGTCGGCACTCTTCGCCGCGCCCTTGTCGGCGCGCTTGTCCGGGCGGGAGATCAGCTTCATCCGGACTATCGTCCCACGACCGAGGACTCGAGGAGCTCCAGCGCGTGGGTACGGGCCGTCTCCGAGTCCTCCTGGCCGGACAGCATGCGCGCCAGCTCCCGCACCCGGGCGTCGGCGGTGACCTCGCGCACACCGGTGACGGTGATCATCCCGTCGTCGTCCGCGCCGTTCTCGCCGTCGGAGCTCTTGGTGACCACGAGGTGCGCGTCGGCGAACGCGGCCACCTGGGCCAGGTGCGTCACGACGACCACCTGCGTGCTCCGGCCGAGCTGGGCCAGGCGGCGGCCGACCTCGACGGCGGCGCGTCCGCCCACGCCCGCGTCGACCTCGTCGAACACGAACGTGCTGCGCGGCGCGTCCGCCGGGCGCTCCGCGGCACCGCCCGCCGTGGCCAGCGCGACCTCGAGCGCGAGCATGACACGCGACAGCTCACCGCCGGACGCACCCTTGCCCAGCGGCCGCTCGGGCGCGCCCGGGTGCGGCACCAGCAGGAACGTCACCTGGTCGGCGCCGAACGGTCCGGGCTCCTCGAGCGGCTGCACGGAGACGACCAGGTGGGCACCGCCCATCGCCAGGCCGTGCAGCTCGTTCGTCACGGCCTCGGCCAGCTCGCCGGCCCCGCGCGTGCGCTCGGCCGTCAGGATCTCGGCCAGGCGCGCGAGCTCGGCGTCCAGCTCGGCCACGCGAGCACGCATCGAGGCGAGGCGGTCGCCGCCGTCGTCCAGGTCGAGCAGGCGCAGGCCCGCGTCGCTCGCCCACTGCAGCACCTCGTCGATGGTCTCGCCGTACGACCGGGTCAGGGCGGTCAGCTCCGCCATCCGGTTGTGCGCCGTCTCCAGACCCGCCGGGTCCGCCTGCAGGTCGTCCACGTACGCGGCGACGTCGGTCGCGACGTCGGACAGCAGGTAGCCCACCTCGGCGAACCGCGTGGCCAGGGCACCCAGCTCCGGGTCGGAGTGCGCGGCCGCCTCCAGGGCGCGCCGCGCCCGCTCGACCAGAGCGATCGCGTTCTCGCGCGCACCCTCGGCGTCCTCGCCCGCGACCGCCTCGTGCGCCTCGGTGGCGGCCGTGCGCAGGCCCTCCGCGTTGGACAGGCGCTCGATGAGAGCCTGCAGCTCGGCGTCCTCGCCGGGCTGCGGGTCGACGCGCTCGATCTCCTCCAGGCCGATGCGCAGCAGCTCGACCTCGCGGGCCCGCTCCGCGCCGCGGGCCTCCAGGTCCGCGATCTCGGCGAGCAGGCCGCCGCGCTCCGTCCACGCCGCGCGGTAGGCGGTGAGCACACGCTGGTGCGCCGGGCCCACGAACGTGTCGAGCGCCTCGCGCTGCTTGGCCGCCGTGCGCAGCCGCAGCTGGTCGGCCTGGCCGTGCACCGTGAACAGGTCCTCCGCGATCTCCGCGAGCACGCCCTGCGGCACCGTGCGGCCGCCGAGATGGGCGCGCGAGCGGCCGTCGGCGATCGTGCGCAGGATGACGACGGTGCCGTCGTCCTCGACCGCGCCGCCCGCCTCGTCGACCCGCTCCAGCACCGCGTCCCGCCCCGTGACGCGCACACGACCCTCCACGGCCGCCGACGACGCGCCCGGGCGCACCGACTGCGGGTCCGCCTTGGCGCCCATGAGCAGGTTGAGGCCCGTGAGCACCATCGTCTTGCCCGCACCTGTCTCACCCGTGATGACGGTCAGGCCGTCGGACAGGGGTACCCGGGCCGAGCGGATGACGCCCAGGTTCTCGATCGCGATCTCCTCGAGCACCTGACTCCTTAGGTTCGCTGCTTACGTCTCTGCGGGGGTGTTCGATCCCGTGTTCGAATCCGATGTCCGGTCAGACCGTACATCCTGCGCCTCGGCGTGCGCAGATCCGACACGATCACGCCAGCCCGAGACCGGCAGGTTGAACTTCGACACCAGCCGGTCGGCGAACGGGGCCGTCGACAGCCGCGCGAGGCGCACCGTACCGCCCTGACGCACCACGACGCGAGAACCGCGGGGCAGCCGGATCTCCCGGCGGCCGTCACAGGTCAGCACGCCCTCCACCGTCGACTGCGGCAGCACGTCCACCGTGTACCGCGACCGCGGGCCGATCACCAGGGGCCGCGCGAACAGGGCGTGCGCCGACAGCGGCACCATGAGCACCGCGTCGACGTCCGGCCAGATCACCGGGCCACCGCCGGAGAACGCGTGCGCCGTCGACCCCGTCGCCGTCGACATCACCACGCCGTCGCAGCCGAACGACAGCAGCGGCCGGCCGTCCACGCCGATCGCCACCTCCAGCATGCGGTCCCGCGTCGCCTTCTCGACCGTCGCCTCGTTGAGCGCCCAGCCCACCACCGGCTCGGCGGTGCCGGGCAGGTGCACGGTCACCTCGACCGTCGCACGCTCCTCGACCTCGTAGTCCCGCGCCGCCAGCCGCTGCACCGCCGCCCGCAGGTCCTCGCGCTCCGACTCCGCCAGGAACCCGACATGACCCAGGTTGACGCCCAGCAGCGGCACGTCGGTACCCCGCGTCAGCTCCGCGGCGCGCAGGATCGTGCCGTCACCGCCGAGCACCATCACCACCTCGGCGTTGTGCACGCCCTCCGCGACCCGCTTGGCCGCCATGTGGTCGCCGAACTCCTCGGCCACCGCGTCGTCGTGCAGCGTGTACTCGAACCCCGCCGCCTTCAGCTCGCGCACCGCCTCCGACAGCGCGGCGACCGCTCGCGGGCGCCCGCCGTGGGTGACGATCAGGACACGCCTCGTCATGGCACCCGCTCCTCTCGTCCGTCCATGTTCTCCGGCCCGACGACGAACGCCGGCGGCTCGGCCGGGCCCGGCTCCCACGCCACCGCGGCGTCGACCGCGCCGGACACCGCCTGCTCCTGCCCCGCGCCACCGCCCGGCCGCACCCACAGGAAGAACTCCCGGTTGCCGCTCGGGCCAGGCAGCGGGCTCGGCACCACGGCGCCTGTCCGCAGGCCCTGCCGCAGCGCAGCGGCGGCCACGGCGCGCACGGCCTCGGCGTGCAGCGCCGGGTCACGCACCACCCCGCCGCTGCCCAGGCGCTCCCGGCCGACCTCGAACTGCGGCTTGACCATGAGCAGCGCCTGGGCGCCGTCGCGCAGCACGCCCGCGATCGCGGGCAGCACCACGGTCAGGGAGATGAAGGAGAGGTCCGCGACGACGACGTCCGGCAGCCGGTCGAGGTCGGCAGGCGTCAGGTCACGCACGTTGAAGCCCTCGACCACCGTCACCCGCTCGTCCGCGCGCAGCGCCGGCAGGAGCTGGTCGTGACCCACGTCGATCGCGACGACGTGCGCGGCCCCACGCCGCAGCAGCACGTCGGTGAACCCGCCCGTGGACGCGCCGAGGTCGGCGCAGACCGCCCCGTCGACCCGCGGACCGTCCGGCACGGACGCGAGCGCGTCGAGCGCGCCGGCGAGCTTGAGCGCGGCGCGGGACGCGAACTCGTGCTCCGGGCCGGTGCCGGGCGCCACGGAGACCTCGGCGCCGTCGGCCACCGACGCCGACGGCTTGCGCACGGCCCTGCCCGCGACCGC
>DATGOB010000088.1:0-11528 GCA_036010205.1 Promicromonospora sp.
GTCAGGGACGGAGCCGGAAGATCGGGAACACGCGACCCTCTGCCGTCTTCTCGTACTCGGCGAACGCGCTCGACATCTGCTTGAACTGCTCCCACAGCGTGTCCCGCTCCGCGCCGGTGATCTCCTCGACCGTGGCCTGGAGCGTCTGCACGGGCTCGCCGGGTACCTCGATGTCGACCTTCTCCGCGCGGCGCAGGCCGTGCACCCAGGCCGGGTGCTTCGGCGAACCCCCCGCGGAGCCGACGACGTGGAAGGCGCCTTCCTGGCGCAGGCCGGCGAGCGGGGCGATCCGGATCGTGCCGTCCTTGCGGGGCACGTGCACGAGCACGAGGCTGTCGCCGAACGGCGGGTTGCCCACGCGGCCGTTGTTGGCCCGGAAGGTGTCGATGATCTGCTGGTTGAAGTCCATGTGACCGCCAACACCTCGGTGCGCGTGCTTCATCCCGGCGGCGCTCGATGCATACGGGTGGATTCCTGACTTTCGTTGCCCTTTTCGCCCACCCTCTCCAGGCTGTGTCCAGGCGCCACGCTCGTGGGCCTGTGGTCGCGCTCCCGCAGCGGGGGCGCTTGCACCCCGGAGGCAAGAATGCACAGTCGCATGTCAGCCAGAAGTGCGCCGATCGCCCTCGCGGCGGTCGGCGCACTCGTCGCGACGACAGTGGGCGTGGCACCTGCGCTCGCGAGCACACCCGCGACGGCGAGCCCCCAGCCCGCCGTCGCCACCGACGTCCCCGAGCGGGCCGCCGACAAGATCTCGCCCGCGGTCCAGCAGCGGTTCGAGGCGAAGAAGTCCAGCGACTTCTGGATCCAGTTCGCGGACACGCCCGACCTGGAACCCGCCAAGGACATCGCGGACTGGGCCGAGCGCGGGCAGTTCGTCTACGACGCGCTGACCGGCACCGCCACGGAGTCCCAGGCCGGTGTCGTCGCGGACCTCGAGGCCGCGGGCGTCGAGTACGAGTCCTACTGGATCACCAACGCCATCCTCGTCGAGGACGGCACCGCGAAGCTCGCCGAGAAGGTGGCCGGCAGCCGCGAGGTGGAGCAGGTCCACGAGCGCTTCTCCGCCCAGCAGGTCGAGCCGGTCGAGCGCAAGGCGCCGACGAAGAACGCGCCGCTGGCCACGGAGTGGGGCCTCGACGCGATCAACGCGCCCGACGTCTGGGCACAGGGCTACACGGGCGAGGGGATCACCGTCGCCAACATCGACTCGGGCGTCGACGTCGAGCACCCGGCGCTGCTGCAGCACTACCGCGGCTACCGGGGCGACGACGGCCTGAGCAACGACTACAACTGGTTCGACGCGGGCGGCTCCTGCGACGGCGCACCCTGCGACGTCGACGCGCACGGCACGCACGTCATGGGCACCATGGTGGGCGACGACGGCGAGGGCAACCAGATCGGCGTCGCCCCCGACGCGGACTGGATCGCTGCCAACGGCTGCGCGAGCTGCTCCGACGCCGACCTGCTCGCCTCCGGGCAGTGGATCCTCGCGCCGACCCGCACGGACGGCTCCGACCCGGACCCGGCGCAGCGCCCGCACATCGTCAACAACTCGTGGGGCCAGGTGCAGCCGGGCCTGATCGACGACTTCATGTCCGAGGAGATCGACGCCTGGGAGGCCGCGGGCATCTTCGGTGCCTGGGCGGCGGGCAACGCCGGCGACGCGGGCTGCCAGTCGACGTCGTCGCCCGGCGCGAACCTGGCCACGTACGCCACGGGCGCGTTCGGCCCCGACGGCGAGATCGCGAGCTTCTCGTCGCGCGGCCCGGGCGAGGACGGCGAGACCAAGCCGAACATCGCGGCCCCCGGCGACGGCGTGCGCTCGTCGGTGCCCGGCGGTGACTACGCCGAGTTCAGCGGGACGTCGATGGCCTCGCCGCACCTGGCGGGCGCCGTGGCGCTGCTGTGGAGCGCGGCACCGGCCCTGATCGGCGACATCGAGGGCACGCAGGCCCTGCTCGACTCGACGGCCGTCGACGTCGACGACGACTCCTGCGGTGGCACCCCCGAGGACAACAACGTGTACGGCGAGGGCAGGCTGGACGTCGAGGCCCTCGTCGCGAACGCCCCGATCGACGGCTTCGGCTTCCTCACCGGCACCGTGACGGACGCCGACGGCGAGCCCGTCGCGGGGGCGAAGGTCCTCGTCGGCGAGCGCTCCGGCACGACGGACGCCCAGGGCGCGTTCCGCCTCGGGCTCGAGGAGGGCTCGCACGAGGTGACGGTGTCCGCGTTCGGCTTCGTCGACGCGACCGAGACGGTCGAGGTCGTCGAGGGCGAGGAGGCCACGCTCGACGTCACCCTGGAGGCCGCGCCCACCACGACCGTGACCGGCACCGTCACCGACGGCTCCGGGCACGGCTGGCCGCTCGACGCCCAGGTCACCGTGCAGGGCGCGCCGGCCGGCGTCGCCGCCTGGACCGACCCGTTCACCGGCGAGTACTCGATCGAGCTGCCGCAGTCGACGACCCACACCCTGGTGGTGCGCCCGTCGGTGACGGGGTACGGCACCTTCACGACCGACGTCGCGGTGGGCACCGAGCCCACCACGGCCGACGTCGCGCCGGAGGTCCTCGCCGAGTGCACCGCGCCGGGCTACGCCATGGCCGGGGCCGGCGAGACGGAGGAGTTCGAGTCCGGGGGCGTGCCCGACGGCTGGACGGTCGAGGACCTGGCGGGTACCGAGCAGGTCTGGACCTTCGACGACCAGTTCGGCGCCGGCAACATGACCGGCGGCGAGGGCCTCTTCGCCGAGGTGAACAGCGACGGCTACGGGCCGGACGGCACCCAGGACACGACCCTCACGTCGCCGTCCCTCGACCTGAGCGACCTCGAGGAGCCGCTGCTCACCTTCGACCAGTCGTTCGCCGCGCTGGGCGACTTCGCCGATGTCGACCTCAGCCTCGACGGCGGCGAGACGTGGGAGACGGTGCTGCACCAGACCTCCGATGCCCTCGGGCGCACCGTGGTGGCGCTGCCCGGCGCGGGCGGTCAGTCCGACGTGCGGGTCCGGTTCCACTACGGCGACGGCGTCTGGGCCCTGTGGTGGCAGGTCGACAACGTCGGGATCGGCTCGTGCGAGCCGGTCGAGGGCGGCCTCGTGGCCGGTCTCGTCAACGACCTCAACACCGGTGACGGCGTCGACGGCGCCACGGTGAGCGCGGGCGAGGCGAGCACGACGTCGTCCGACCCGGCGAACCCGGGCGTCGGCGCGGGCTACTACTCGCTGTTCACGCCCGCGGGCGAGCAGCAGGTCACGTACGTGGCCGACGACTACACCGACGGCGCGGCGACGGTCACCGTCACCGCCGACGCGATCACGCGGCAGGACGTGGAGCTCGCTGCCCCGCTCCTGAGCGTCTCGCCGGGCTCGATCGAGCGTGAGGTCCGGCTGGGCGGCACCCGCTCGGGCCGGTTCACCGTGACGAACGAGGGCACCGCACCGGCGGACGTCGAGGTGGTCCCGCGGTCGTCCGACTTCGAGATCCTCGGGTCGGCGTCGCGCACCGGCGTCATCCAGGGCGCCACGCGGGACGTGACCGAGGTGGGCACGGCGACGTCCGGTGCCAAGGCAGCGGGTGCGCGGGGGACGGACGGGTTCGGCCGGCACGGCAAGCCCGGCCGGGCGGTGACGCCGGCGGCGCCGCCGTCGCTGCTGGCCGACGGCACGACGATCACGCACTCGTCGTCGCAGGACGTCGCACCGGGCAACTCCGTGGCCTGCACCGGCGGGCAGACGAAGTGGCTGCGGACGTTCACCCTGGAGGACTTCGACATCCAGGGCGAGTTCGCGGTGACGAACGTGTCGTTCGGCGTCGAGACCGTGTCCGCAGCGACCACCGGGACCGTCAACCTCTACGAGCTCGACGGCGACCTCGAGTACGCGAACATGGAGCTGCTCGGCACCGCAGAGGTCGACCTGGAGCCGCAGCAGCTCACGATGGTCGACGTGCCGGTCACCGGGACGGCATCGGCGGGCAGCACGCTCGTCGTCGAGGTCATCGACGAGGCGGGCTCCTGGTTCATCGGCTCGAACGCCGAGCCGGAGACCGCGCCGTCGTACCTCGCCTCGGACGACTGCGACACGCCGGAGCCGACCGAGATCGCCGACCTCGGGTTCCCGGACATGCACACCGTCCTGAACGTGACCGGCGAGACCACGGTCGACGTGCCGTGGCTCGACGTCCAGCCCCCGGCATTCTCGCTGGAGCCGGGCGAGTCGGCCACCGTGCTCGTCGACCTGGACAGCAGCCGGGTGGACCAGCCCGGGACCTACACCTCGGGTGTCGTGGCCGACGGCGGGACGCCGTACGCGGAGCCGCGCGTCGACGTGTCGCTGACCGTCACGCCGCCGCCGAGCTGGGGCAAGATCGCCGGCACGGTCACGGGCGTGACCTGCGACGACGAGACGGTCCCGCTCGAGGGAGCGTTCGTGGTCATCGACGGGTCGGAGTACGACGTGACGCTCGTGACGGGGCCCGACGGCGGCTACGCCCGCTGGATGGGCGTCTCCAACAACCGGCTGAGCCTGCTCAGCTCGGCGAACGGGTACCCGCCGGAGTCGAAGAACGCGCGCATCGTCAAGGGACAGACGGTGGTGCACGACTTCGAGCTCGACGAGTACTGCGGCTGACCTGACCGCGGCACGACCGGAGGATACGGACGGCCGCCCCGCCCCCGCACGGCACCGACCGTGCGGGGGCGGGGCGGCCGTCCCGTTCCGCGCTACCGCGCCGACCGCCGCGTGCGCAGCCACGTGCCCACGGCGAGCGCCAGGGCGGCGACGACCGCGACGGCCGGGACCAGCAGGGCGCGCCGGTAGTCCGACGCGTCGGCCGTCCCGCCGTGGTCGCCGCCGACCAGCACGACGGTGGCGGCCGTGACACCCAGCGCCGCGCCGAACTGGAAGGCCGTGTAGACGACGCCGCCCGCGACCCCGTGCTCGGACTGGTCCAGGTCCGCGGTCGCCGCTGCCGCCACCGGCCCGTACACCAGCGCGAACATCACGGCCACGAGCAGCAGCGACGGCAGCAGGTCCAGGTACCCCCACGTGCCGTCGACGCGCAGGGCGAGGACGAACGCAGCCGTACCTGCCACCAGGCCCGCCACGAGGACCGGGAGGTTCCCGAACCGGCGCACGAGCCGGTGGGTGACGAGCGGCGCGATGATCATGTCGGCCCCCATCACGGCGAACGCGAGGCCCGTGGCGACGGGCGACCACCCGCGCAGGTCCTGGAGGTACAGGGTGACGAGGAACTGGAACGCGAAGAACGCGCCGACGAACAGCAGGCCCGCGAGGCTCGCGGGCAGCAGCAGTCCCTCGCGCAGGACGGCGAGGCGCAGCAGGGGGCTCGCCGCCCGCCGCTCGACGGCGACGAACACCGCGACGAGCACCGCGGCCGCGCCGAACGCGGCGACGCCGAGCACGGGGTCGGTGTCCTCGCCGAGAGCCACCACGCCGTAGATCAGGGCGACCATCGCGGACGTCAGCGTGATCGCGCCGCCCACGTCGAACGCGCCCCGAACCCTCACCGTGACCGGGTCGGGGCGGACGACGACCCGTCCGGCGAGCCAGAGCGTCGTGCCGAGGAGCACCGGCGCGAAGAACACCCAGCGCCAGCCGAGGTCGGTCAGGAACCCTCCGGCCACGACGCCGAGCGTGAACCCGCCGGCCCCGATCGCCCCGTAGACCGCCAGGGCGCGGTCGCGCTGGGGTCCCTCCGGATAGCTGGTCGTCAGGAGGCTGAACCCGGCCGGCGTCATGAATCCTGCGGTCGCCCCGGTCACGAAGCGGGCGACGACCAGCACCCAGGCGTCGTCGGCGAGACCGCCCAGGCCCGAGAAGAGGACGAACACCGCGAGGGCCACGAGGAACGTACGGCGGCGGCCGACGAGGTCGGCGGTGCGTCCGCCGAGGATCATGAACCCGCCGTAGGCGAGAACGTAGGCGCTGATCACCCAGTGTGCGTCGGTCGTCGCGAGGCCGATGTCGGCGGCGATGGCGGGCACCGCGACGTTCAGCATGGCGATGTCGATGCCCTCGAGGAACAGGGCACCGCAGACGACGGCCAGCACCGCCCAGCCCGTGCCTGCTGCTGTCGTCGTGGGCCGTCCGGCCCCTCTCGTCTCCGTCACACCGCTCTCCTTGCTCATGACGGTTACCCCTTGTAACCACCACGATCGTTCGGCACGATCGGGTCATGGCACAAGAAGGCACTTCGACGTCACCCGGTTACCCGGGAGGAACCGCCGAGGTCCCGCACGAGTGCCGGGTCGACGGGGACCCGTTCCAGTGGGACGTCCGGGAGGACTGCCAGGTGCGGCAGATCCTGGACCGCATCGCCGACAAGTGGTCGCTGCTGGTGATCTCGCTGCTCGACGAGAGGACGATGCGGTTCGGCGAGCTCGTCCGCGAGATCGACGGCATCAGCAAGCGGATGCTGACCGTCACCCTGCGCAATCTCGAGCGCGACGGGCTGGTCCGGCGCACCGTCCACCCCGAGGTGCCGCCGCGCGTCGAGTACCAGCTGACGCCGCTCGGCGGCACGCTGCTCGCGACGACGCAGGCCCTGGTCACGTGGACGGAGGACCACCAGGAGCAGATCGCGCAGGCGCGCGCGGCGTTCGAGGCGGCGAACGGCGGCGCTCGCTAGATCGCGTCCCACGGAACCGCGGCCAGGCGGGCCGTCAGCGGGACCAGGTGGCCGGCTGGGTCGGGGAGGGGCACGCCGTCGATCGAGGCGACCGGTACCACGCCGATCGAGTTGACGAGGAACGCCCCGGCGAACCCGGCCGCGTCCGCGGGCAGCACCCGGCGGCGGGACGACGGCGTCGTCGCCTCGACCAGGCGCATCGCCGTGCCGTGCAGCTGCGGGGCGTCGGGCCAGACGACCGAGCCGTCCGCGTCCAGGAAGCCGATGTTGGCGATCGAGGACTCGGCGACGGCACCGTCCGGGGCGGTGAGCAGCGCGTCGTCGTACCCCTCCTCGCGCACGCGGCGGGCCCACTCGAGCTGGGCGAACGAACCGAGGTGCTTGAGGTGGGGGAAGGGGCGCAGGTAGGGCACGGTCCGCAGCCGCTGCGCCGCAGCCGGCGGGCCCTGGGGCGGGGCGACGGACACCACGACGCGCTCGGCGTCGCGCAGCATCACGCGGACCGAGGCGTCCGCCGTGCCGGCGAGCGCGTGCCGCACGAGCTCGCGGACGCGATCGCCCGGGAGCGGCCGGCCGAACAGCTCGCGGTGGGCGGTGTCGAGCCGGTCGAGGTGGTGCTCCAACCCCTGCGTACCGCCGCCGCGCACCTGCAGGGCGGTGAAGTGGCCGTACGTACCGAACAGGTCCTCCGGCGCGGCGGGGCGGCCGTCGGTCTCGATGCGCACGCACGTGACCCTAGGGCATGTGCGCGTCGTCAGCCGAGGATCCCCAGGTGGAGCGCCCGGAGGACGGCGTTCGTGCGGTCCCGCGCCGCGAGCTTGAGCAGGATCGCGGAGACGTGGTTCTTGACCGTGCCCTCGACCAGGTGGAGCGCCCGCGAGATCTCGCGGTTGGACCAGCCCTCGGCCACCAGCCGGAGCACCTCGAGCTCACGTTCCGTGAGCGGCTGGGGCGCGGGCGCGTCGTCGGTGCCTGCCGCCGGCCGGGCGCGTAGGGCACGGAGCATGCGGCTCGTGATCGACGGCGCGACGAGGGTGCCGCCGTCCGCCAGCGCTCGGACCGCACGTGTGAGCTGGTCGACCGTGACGTCCTTGAGCAGGTATCCCCGGGCGCCCGCCCGCAGGGCGTCCAGGACGAGCGTGTCGTCGTCGAACGTCGTGAGCACCAGTACGGGCACGTCGACGCCCCGCTCCCGCAAGGTGTTCAGCATCCAGAGCCCGTCGTAGCGGGGCATGCGCAGGTCGAGCAGCACGACGTCGGGGTGCGTGGCCGCGACGACCTCCAGACCCGCCTGGCCGTCGTCCGCCTCGCCGACGACCTCGACCTCGGCGATCTCCAGCAGCGAACGGATGCCGTGCCGCACCAGCGTGTGATCGTCGACGAGCACCACCCGGGTCACGTCGGCACCCGCGCGGTGACCCGGAACCCGTCCGAGCCGTCGACCTCTACCACGCCGCCCAGCGCCTCGAACCGTTCGGTCAGGCCGCGCAGGCCGTTGCCGGGCGTCAGATCGTGGAACCCGCGCCCGTCGTCCGCCGCCGTCAGCACCAGACCTGGCGGCCGTGCCGCGACCTCGATCCGCAGTGCCCGCGCCTCGGCGTGCCGAAGCGTGTTCGTGACGATCTCCTGCACCGCACGCACCACCGCCGACATCTGCTCCTCGTCCGCCCGCACCTCCGGCTCGACCTCGACGCTCACCGCCAGGTCCGGCAGGTCGCGCACCACCTCGTGCAGCGCCTCCTGCAGGTCGGACGGCGCGGCCCGCAGCTCGCTGACCGTGTGTCGCACGTCGGCGAGCAGGTCGCGCGCCACCTGGTTCGCCCGGTCGACGTGCGTGCGGGCCTGCTCGCCCTCCCGGTGCCGCGCGGCCTCCAGCTCGAGCGTGAGCACCGTGAGCTGATGACCGAGCTGATCGTGCAGGTCACGCGAGATGCGCAGGCGTTCCGCCGTCCGCGCCGACTCCGCGAGCAGCACCGTCGCCGCCCGGAGGTCCACGTGCGCCCGTGTCAGCTCCTGCCGCAGGCGCTGCTCCCGGATGAGGGTCGCCGAGCTCAGCATGGTCGCGACCTGGATCAGGAGGTAGAAACCGACCGTGACCAGCGTGTCGAGCGGGTCCCGGTCCGCGCGCACCATGGCCGCCGCGATCACCGCCGTGCTCAGTCCCGCCACCACGAAGCCGAACCGCAGCGGCACGACGTACACGCTCAGCGCCGCGACGACGACCAGCAGGATCGGCAGCAGCCCGAGCTGCGGCGCGGTCAGCACCACCGCCCATGCGGTCACCACCCCGATCCCGAACACGGCGTACCGCGCCCGCCCCTTCTCGAGCATGATCGCGACCAGCAGGGCGAGGATCAGGAGGCCGAACAGCAGCGTCCATGCGGCACGCGGGATCGCGAGGTCGACCGCGCCGAACAACGCCGGCGCGCCGACCCCGACCGAGACGGCCAGCATGGCCAGTCCCGACCACTCGTCCGTCGTCAGTCGTCGCATGTCGACAACCGTACGGTCGCGGGCGCCGGAGGGCAGGTGCCGAAAGTCATGCTGTGGATACCTGACCATCGGCACAGGTGCAGGGCCGTGCCGCCCACATAGCGTCGTCGCCATGAGCACACCCGACACCAGCCCGCCCGCCGTCGTCGCCACCCGGCTGCGCAAGCGGTACGGCAGCACGACGGCGGTCGACGACGTGAGCCTGCGCATCGAGCAGGGCGAGGTCGTGGGCGTGCTCGGCGTCAACGGCGCAGGCAAGACGACCACCGTGGAGCTCGTCGCCGGGCTGCGCCGGCCCGACGGTGGCAGCGTCCGGGTGCTGGGTCTCGACCCGCACCGCGAACGCAGCCGTGTCCGCCAGGTCCTCGGCGTCCAGCTCCAGCACGCCTCGCTGCACGCCGCGCTCACCGTCGCCGAGCTCGTCGGCCTGTACCGCACCTTCTACCCGCGGCCGCGGCCTGCCGAGGAGCTGCTCGAGCTCGTCGGACTCACCGAGCAGCGGACCGTCCGGTTCGAGAAGCTCTCCGGGGGCCAGCAGCAGCGGCTCTCCATCGCGCTGGCGCTCGCCGGCAGGCCGCGCGTGGTGGTGCTCGACGAGCTGACGACCGGCCTCGATCCCCGTGCCCGGCGCCGGATGTGGGCCGCCGTGGAGAGCCTGCGCGCCGAGGCCGTCACCGTCCTGCTGGTCAGCCACACCATGGAAGAGGTCGAGCGCCTCTGCGACCGCGTCCTGCTCCTGGACGCAGGCCGCGTGGTCGCGTCCGACACCCCAGCGGGCCTCGTCGCGTCGGCGGGGGCCGAGTCCCTCGACGACGCCTTCGTCGCCCTCACCGGAAAGAGCCTGGAGACCGTCGAATGAGCACGACCGACCCGCACACTCCCGTGGCTGCCGGTTCGCCGGCGACGTGGCGACCAGGCCTCCGGTCCTGGCTCGTCCTGACCGTCTGCGAGGCGAAGATGGTCGTCCGCGACACCGCGGGCCTCGTGGTACCCGTCGTGCTGCCGCTCCTGATCCTCGTGATGAGCGCGGGACCGGCAGCAGACCAGCCCGTCACCGGCGGTTACACGGCACTCGACGTGTACGTCCTGCCGCTGGTGCTCACGATCGTGCTCGGCACGATCGGCGTCGTCAACATGCCGAGCTTCCTCGCCTACTACCGGCGCACCGGCATCCTGCGCAGGCTCTCGGCGACCCCGGCCTCGCCGGCGATGGTGCTCGTCGCCCAGGTGGTCGTCAGCGCGGCGCAGGCCCTGATCGGGCTCGCCGGGGCGCTCGCCGTCGCGTTCGGTGCCTTCGGCGCGCACCGTCCCGCCCACCTGGGCACCGCCGTCGCCGTCTACCTCCTCGCGATGGGCGCGATGTACGCCGTGGGCATGGTCGTGGCGGCGCTCGCCCCGACACCGAACGCCGCTGTCGCGATCGGCCTCGTCGCCTTCTTCGTGCTCGGTGCGCTCGGCGGCATGTTCGGCGGGGTGTCGACGCTGCCCGACCCGCTCGTGACAGTCGGCGAGTGGCTGCCGTTCGGTGCGACGGTCGCGGCCCTCGGGGCCGCCTGGGCCGGCGCACCCGTGGACCCGACACACCTGCTGGCGCTCGCAGTGACGGTGGTGCTCGGCGCGGGAGTCTCCGCGACGTTCTTCCGGTGGACGTGACCCGGTGGCGGCGCGCGTCGTGGACGATGGTCCGATGAACGACGAGCTGGTGCTCCGTGGGGGCCTCGTGGTCGACGGGAGCGGGCGGGAGCCGGTCCAGGGCGACGTCCTGGTGCGCGCAGGTCGCGTCGCGCAGGTGGGTGGACGCGTCGACGCGCCCGGTGCGCGCGTGGTCGACGCCGACGGCCTCGCCGTCGCCCCCGGCTTCGTGGACATGCACGCGCACTCCGACCTCGCCGTCCTCGCGGACGGCGAGCACCTCGCCAAGGTGACGCAGGGTGTGACCACCGAGGTGGTGGGGCAGGACGGGCTGTCGTACGCGCCGGTCACGGACGCGAGCATGGCCACCCTGCGCGCGCAGATCGCGGGGTGGAACGGCGAGCCCGCGGGCCTCGACTTCGCCTGGCGCACCGTGGCGGAGTACCTCGCCGAGGTCGACCGGCGGGGGAGCGCGACGAACGTGGCCTACCTCGTGCCGCAGGGGACGGTGCGGATGAACGTCGTCGGCACGGAGGACCGTCCGGCGACGCCCGACGAGATCGAGCGCATGCGCGCCCAGGTCGACCAGGGCATGCGCGAGGGCGCGTTCGGCCTGTCGTCGGGCCTCACCTACGTGCCGGGGATCTTCGCGGACGCCGACGAGCTGGTCGCGCTCGCCGAAGTGGTCGCGCGGCACGGCGGCTTCTACGCGCCCCACCAGCGCTCCTACGGTGCGGGCGCGCTCGA
>DATGOB010000089.1:0-6592 GCA_036010205.1 Promicromonospora sp.
CGGGTCGTCCTTGGTCCCGCGCGGGGCGGGGCGCGCGGGTGCGGGCGTCGCGGCACGACGAGCGGCCGTGGCGCTCGAGCGCGCCGGCACGGGACCGCGGGCCGCGGCGCGGTCCGCCTCTGTGTACACCGCGTGCTGGTCGCGAGCGGCCGCGGGTGCGGCACCGGCGGCGACGGCGGACCGCATGCTCGCCATGGTGCGCGACGTCGCGGCGTACGCCTGGTCGACGTTCGCCGTGTCGTAGGTGAGGGACCTCTCGCGCCGCACGCCGAGCGACGCGCCGACCTCGATGGCGTCCTGGTTGGCGCCCATGTAGAGGAACGTCCAGCCGAACGTCTCCTCGCGCTCGGTGACGAGCGCCTTGATCGCGGCGTGCGTGTACTCCTTCGACGCGTTCTCGAGGCCGTCGGTCATGATCCCCACGATCACCGCGCCGGGGCGCTGCTCCTCGGGGAGCTGCGCGATGCGCAGCGCGGTCGTCTGGACGAGGCGCCCGATGGAGTCGAGCAGCGCCGTCCTGCCGCGCGGTCGCAGGTCGAGCGGCGGGACCTCGCGCACGTCGAGGTCGGTGTAGACCTCCTCGTACTCGTCGTCGAACTGCGCGAGCGTGACGGTGCAGCGGCCGGGCGCCTCGCGCTGCTCGGCGAGGAACAGGTCGAAGCCCTGCTCGGTGGCCTGCTTGATCGACTGCATCGAGCCGGAGCGGTCGAGCAGCATGGCGAGGTGGGTGAGGGTCTGGTCGGGCATGGCGGTTCCCTTCGTCGTGCTGCTGGACGGGCGGTGCTGCGGGCGGTCAGGTGCGGCGGCGGAACCGCAGGGGTTCGACGGCGGTCGTCGGCTCGGGCGGCGGGGTCCCCCGCTCACGGTCGTAGCGGGCGCGGGTGACGCCCTCGGCCGAGACGCGGCCGTCGGGCCCGGAGTAGCCGGCGAGCGCCGGGGTACGGGCGATCCGTGGCGGCACGGTGTTCGGCGCGACGCCCGCCGCCTCCGCGACGGACCGCATCGACGACCCGGCGAGCAGCGCCTCGGCCATCGCCTCGTCGAGCGCGACGTCGAGCAGCGCGCGCGCCCGCGCGAGCGGCTCCACCGCCTCGCCGGGTTCCGCGGCGTTCGCCTCGTCGAGCGCCGCGCGTGCGGCGTCGAGGCGAGGCCGGAGGGGTCGCGGCGGGTTCGTGGTCATGACATCCACGCTACGTGCAGTAACTGCACAGGCGCAAGATCTGCTCGCGGGTTTCACCCGCACGAGATCCGCCTGCGGCGGTGTTCGCGCTCACCACGGACCTACGCTGACGCGGTGACATCGACGCTGATCGTCCCCCCGATCCTGACTCCCGCCCTCCGCGACGAGGCCGTCGAGCACCTCCGCCGCTACTTCGCTCCCGTCAGCGGGACGACGGGCTGGGCCGGTTCGCGCTTCGAGCGACTGGCCGGCGGAGGCGACCGCCCCGACACGGCAGACCGGTTCACTGCGGACGACCTCGTCGCCGTCTCGCTCCTGTCCGTGAGCGTCCCGCCGCACGGGGCGATCCAGCTCCTCGAGTCCCGTGCGGACGAGTTCGCACGGCTGCTCGCCGAGATCCCTCATGACCTCGAGCTCGTGGACGTTGAATCGATCCCCGACGACTGGGCTCCGAACCGCCTGTGGACGGCGCTGCGCGACATCCACGGCATCGGCTGGGTCACCGCCGGCAAGCTCCTGGCGCGCAAGCGACCGCGGCTCATCCCCGTCTACGACACCGTCGTCCAGGCGGCCGTCGAGCCCACCGCCTCGTTCTGGGAGGCTCTCCGCGCTGCCCTGCGTGCCGACGATCGCGCGCTCCACCGGCACCTTCTCTCCCTGCGCGACGAGGCCGGCATCGGCGACGACATCTCGGCGCTGCGCGTCTTCGACGTCGTCGTGTGGATGCACCACCGGTACCTCGACCCCGCCTCGGACGCAGACGCAGCATGACCGCCGACGGACATCTCTTCGTCGTCAACGGCCGGCTCGAGGCGCTGAGCGCCGACGCCGTCGTCATCCCCACGGATGCCGACTTCCGCGTCGAGCAGTGGTGGCGCGCCGCAGCTGGGCTCGAGCCCGGGACCCCGTGGAGCCAGGTCGAGCCGGCGGGTTGGGGGCACGGTGCCGCCCTGCCCGCGCGGACGTCCCGGCGCGCCACGAAGAACCGTCCCGAGGTCTGGTTCCTCGACACCATCGCCACCACGCCCGAGGGCGTGGGCGACGCCGCCCGCCGCGCTGTCGCGGCGATCGTCGAGCACTCGGGGGACCGCATCCGCGCCGCCGCCGAGACCGCGGGCCGAGACCTGCCGCTCGTCGCGCTCCCGATCATCGGGACGGGCTACGGTGGCCACCGGCTGCGGCGCGGCCAGGTCATCTCGGCACTCCTGGCCACGCTGCACGACTCCGCACGCGAGCTCGGCGTGGACGTCGCCCTGGTCGCGTCGAACCGGGCGGACTACTCGGCGCTCCAGCACCGCCGCCGCATGCTCGCCCGACCCACCGGGCTCGCGGCCGACGTCATCGCCCGGGCCCCGGCGCTCGGCACGCACGCCGCCCGCGGTGACCTCGCTCTCTTCTTCGGTGCCGGTGTGAGCATCGCCGCGGGACTGCCGTCGTGGGGTCGGCTGCTGACCGAGCTCGTCGCGAAGCTCGAGCTGGACGACGACGTGCGCGAGCGCATGGAGGATCTTGGCCCGCTCGAGCAGGCGGAGCTCATCCAGGTCGCGCTCGCCGATCGGTCCGCACGGGCGAAGTCGGATACCCAGAAGGCGCTCGGCGACCGCGTCTCGAGGATCATCAGGGCGGCGTCCGCCCGTCCCAGCCTCTCCCACGCCCTCCTCGCGGGCATGCGCGTGCGTCAAGCCGCGACGACCAACTACGACCGGCTCTACGAGCAGGCCGTCACGGCCGCGGGCGGCCCGACCGACGGTCGACCGGCCGTCATCGACCGGCTCCCGTGGGACCGCGCGAGCACGGAACGACCGTGGCTCCTCAAGATGCACGGCGACGTGGAGCACCCGGACTCGATCGTGCTGTCGCGGAGCTCGTTCGTGCACTACGACAACCGGTGGAAGCCCGTCGGGTCGCTCGTCCAGTCGCTCATGATGACGAAGCACCTGCTCGTCGTCGGCGCGTCCATGACGGACGACAACCTGCTCCGCTTCGCCTACGAGGTGGCCGGCCTCCGGGCGAGCATCACGACGCACGACCCGGCCGCGCCGGAGATCGGCACGGTCCTCCACCTCGCGGACGACGCGGCGTTCAGCCGTCTGTGGAAGGGCCGGTTCGACGTCGTCGTCCCGACCCTCGACGCCGACCAACGGGACGCGGCCCCGACGCCCGATCCCACCGAGTCGGACGACGCGCGGCGACTCCGCGAGGCCGCCGAGCGTCGTCGGGCCGCGCGAGCCCTCACCGTCATGCTCGACGTCGTCGCCATGCACGCGGAGCGCGAGGCGCCCCACCTCCTCGACGCACGGTACGTCGACGAGCGCAGCAAGGAGGCGGCGCCGCTCGTCGCCGAGCTCCGACGTCTTGCGAAGTCCGCCCGTGCGATCGGGGCGGACGACGCCTGGACCCAGCTCGCCGACTCCCTAGACCAGTTCGGCGCAGGATCCACGGACCGCTGACCACGCCCGACGCGAGACGTCGGCGCCCCAGCCGCACCACCCCGTCGCAGTCGACGACCGTCTAGACCGGCGACCAGACCTGCGCGCGAGCGAGACGACGGCGCACCGCCTCTCCCCCGACCTCCTCGATCCAGGAGCGGTCGCCCACGACGACGAGGAGCGACCGTGCGCGGGAGAGCCCGGTGTAGAGCATCTCGCGCGCTCGCGCGGCGTCCCGGACGCCGTTGACCGCCAGCACGACCGCCGGTCGCTCGAGGCCCTTGAAGCCGAGCACGTGCCCGTAGAACACGTCGTCCTCTGCGAAGAACGCGTCCCAGTAGGCGGCGTGCCCACCCGCCTCGACCTCGTTGACCTGCTGCGGGTGCCGGCGCCCCGTCGCGAGGAGCGCGACCTGTCCCGTCTCCCAGCCCTCGCCGAGGAGCGCCTCGACGGCGTCGTCGGCCGCGCCGACCGCCTCCGCGGCAGGGACGTCGACCACGCGGACGGGCGGACCGTCCATCCCGCGCGGAGTGATCCGCTCGGGCGACAGCGCGCCGAACACCTGGGCGATCTGCTTCGTCGACCGGAGGTTCTCCCGGAGGGTCACCGGGACGAGCTCGAGCGGGACGTTCCCCTCGCGTGGGAACACGCGCTGCGCGTCGTCCATGAAGACGTACAGGCCGCCGCTGTCACGGTCGCGGAGGCACCGGAGCAGCGACGGCCACCACAGGTCGCCGAAGTCCTGCGCCTCGTCCACGACGACCGTGTCGAAGAGCTCGTCCGCGCCGCGCCGACCGGCGAGGTCGCCGAGGGCGAGAGGCAGGCGGCGCTCCCAGTAGTCGGGGTCGTCGTCGGCCCCGGGCTCGGCGCCCCAGGCCAGGGGGAGGTCGTGGAAGAGGCCGACGTAGGCCGGGCGGTCGCGTGCCGGCCACTGGTCGACCGTCCGCTCGAGATAGCGGCCCAGGCCGCGCGAGTAGCACAGCAGGGCCACGCGCTCGCCGTCGCGCGCGCGACGTCGAGCCTGCTCGAGCGCGAGCCAGGTCTTGCCCGCGCCGGCGCTGCCGACGACGCGCATCCGACGCACACCCGACAGCGCGTCGAGCGTCCTCGCCTGGTCCCGGGTCATCTGCTCGAGCCGGGTCTCGTGCTGGGCCGCCATCACGAGGTGCTCCGCCTGGCTCGGGAACCCGCCCACGAGCGAGTCCACGAGGTCCGGGAGGGAGTCGGCCGCGAGGGGCGCGTGCCCCTGACCGTGCCGTTCGATCGCGTGCTTGACCCTGTCCGCGACCCCACCGCTGCGCTCCAGGTCGCCGCGGTCGACGAGCATGTCGCGCGGGAGGTCGAGCGCCGACCACTCCGCGGGGACGTACCGGTGCGGCAGCGCGACGACGTGCGCGGCCCGCGCCTCCGCCGCCCACAGGCCGCGACGACGCAGGAGCGCCTGCAGCGCGTGGCGCGCGCCCTGGACCTGACGCAGAGGGTCGATCCGGTGCCGCCGTTCACCGCTCCCCTGGTACCAGGCGCCGTCGACCCGGTCGACGTGACCGCCCTTGACCTCGATCGCCGCCAGGCCGACGCCGGGCCACGCGACGAGCAGGTCGATCTCGTACTCGTGCTCGTCCTCCTGGAGGTGGACGCCGTGGACGACGACGGCGTCGTCGGGCAGCTGCCCGAGCAGCACCTCCCACACGGCACGTTCGGCCCCACCGTCGTCAGGGAACGTCGGCTCGGGCGGGTACGCGTGCGGCATGCCCCGTTCGTACCGCACCGGCCCCACGCCGTCACGAGGCTCGGCGGGACGGGTCGCGGCAGTCACCGCTTTTCACCCGCCGTCGCCGCGGCGACCGCGCTCGCGGGGTGCACGGCACGAGCCCACGCGAGGTAGGCGGCGCGGCGGGCGTCGTCGCCGAAGCTGCCGTGCGCGACCCAGTCGTCGTGCCAGGCGAAGAGGCGCTCGGGCCGCGAGCGCATCGCGTCCTCGATGATGCCGTCCTGGACGGTCCTCCGACCCCAGTACGGCGCGTTCGGGTCGAGCCGGAGGACGGGAAGCCCGTCCGCGCGGGCGAGGCGCCATCGCTCGGGGAACACGAGCGTCACGTAGGCGCGCAGGCGCGTGCTCACGGGGTCGTCCTGGTTGCGCGGCGCGAGCGACGGCACAGCCAGCGCCGAGGTGATGCGCGAGTCGACGGCGAGGCAGTCGGCGCACATCGAGCGCTGCACCCGGAAGAGACCCTGGGCGTAGGAGAGCCCGCGCAGGCACACGCGGCACAGGATCACGCCGCGCTCGAGGTCGCACGTGCGCGACGGCCTCGGTCGGGGTACGCCGGTGTGGACGGGGCACAGGAGCCCGCCATCGGCGGCGAGGAGGACGCGGCACGCGTCGTCGGTGCGAACCCAGTGGGTGGGGACGGACATCGGGGCAGCCCTTCGGTCAGGGCCGGCGTCCGGTCCGGTGCGCACCACCGCGGTGCGGCCGATGGGGACGTCGACCTCGCACTTCCCTCGGCCGGTCGGCCGGGGGCCGGTCTTCCTCCTGGGGCACCGTGCGCGAGGGGCGCGGTTGCCGGACCAGCACGCGGAGGGCGTGTCGCTGGTCGCTCGTGACCTGGGCAGATGTCTACCGGACGCCACCCACGCGGCGCAAGCCGGGCAGACTGTCCCCCGTGAGCCGTGACCGCCGCCCTCGTCCCCCGCACCGGCCGAGCATGACGTGGACCGCGGTGCCGGGCGGCGTGCGGGGTCGCGAGCGCCTGTCGCCCCTGCTCGACTTCGTCGCGGTGCTGGCGATCCTGCTCGTGCTGTTCGGCGGGTCGGTGTGGTTCTTCGTGTGGATGGCGCGGACCGAGGGCGGGGTGACAGCGGTGCTCGCGGCGCTTCCCGTCCTGGGGTTCGGGAGCGGGCTGATCATGTACGTGCGCGCGCCGTCGCGGCAGTCGGTGGTGCTGCGGCCGCTCGAGGTGGAGCTGCCGGTCGGGACGGAGCC
>DATGOB010000090.1:0-21558 GCA_036010205.1 Promicromonospora sp.
TCATCGAGCAGGCCGGCGTGGCCCAGTACGCGCAGTACGGCCTGCTGTCGACCCTGCCGTCGCTCGTCCCGTTCGCCGACCTCGGCATGGCCGCCGTGGTGGTCAACGCAGTGGCCGGCTCGGCGCGCGCGAACGACGACCCCGCGGTGCGCCGGACGCTGACCAGCGCCTTCCGGATCCTCGTGTGCTCCGGCCTGACGATCGTCGCCGTCGGCGTGCTGCTCGGTGCGCTCGGCTGGTGGCCCGCCCTGCTCGGCCCCGGGTTGCTCGAGGGCGGCGCGCTCACGGCCACGGTGTGCGTCATGGTGCTCGGTGTCGCGCTGCCGTGCGGCGTCGGCGCGCGCATCCTCGTCGGCCTGGGCCGCAACCCGCTGCAGACCGCCCTCACAGGTCTCACGGCCCCGCTCGTCATGGCGGGCGTGCTCGTGGTCCTCGCGGTGGGCGACTCCTCGTTCCTCGCGCTGGCGACGTACGTGGCCTCCGCGGTCGTCGGTGTCGTCCTGCTCGTCACGGCGGCGCGCCTGCTCCGGCCCCAGGTGGGCGCGGCCCTGCGCGACGTGCCCCGCGTGCGCGCGGTGCCGGGCGTGCGGGTCTTCCACCTCGCGTGGCCGATGCTCGTGCAGATGGTCTCCCTGCCGGTCGCCATGCAGACGGGGCGGATCCTGCTCAGCCACCAGGGCACCGGACTCGACCTCGCGCGGTACAACCTCGCTGCGCAGCTCTTCGGGGTCGTCCTCGCCGCCGTCGCGACCGCGGGCCTGGCCCTGTGGCCGCACTTCGCGCGCGCCCGGAGCGAGTCGGTCAAGGCGTCGCCGTTCCGCGCGTCGCTGGTCTTCACCGGCGCGGGGATCGCCCTGTCGCTCGTGCTCACGGCGCTGCTGCCCGTCGTCGTGCCCCTCGTCACGGACGGCGAGTTCGGGCTCGGGCTCCCGCTCGTCGCGGCGTTCGTCGTGTTCACCGTGGTGCAGGCGGCCAAGTACCCCGTCGGCATGTACATGACCGACGCGGCGGGACTGCGCGCCCAGGTGCTGCCGGTCGTGCTCATGGTGCCGCTCAACCTGGCGCTGACCTGGTGGCTCATCCCGCACCTCGGCGCGGCGGGCCCAGTGTGGGCGACGGCGGCCTCTGTGCTCGTGTGCCAGGTGGTGCCGAACGCGCTGTGGGTGCGCCGCAGGCTGCGGCAGTCCGCACGGGACGCCGAGCCGACCCCGGCGGGCTGACGGCGGCCCCTCAGCGTCCCAGCGCCTCCACGACCCCGCGCGCCACCCCGCGCCAGGGCGCGACGCCCTCGACGAACTGCCTGCGCCCGCCACGCAGCGCCACCGCGCGCGCCGCGCGGGGCAGCGTCCGCCGCCAGCGCCGCAGGTCGGCCGGGCCGAGGTTCTTGCGGGCGAACAGCATCCGGTTGCGGATGTCGTAGCGGTAGTACGTCTCGCTCTTGGCGCGGCCGCGCGACTCCTGCGTGCCGCCCTCGTCGTGCACCACGTGCAGGTCCTCGACCACCTCGAGCCGTGCGCCGAGCCGCTGCGCGCGCCACGAGAGGTCGACGTCCTCCCAGTACAGGAAGTACTCCTCGTCGAAGCCGCCGAGCGCTGTCCACAGCTGGGCGCCGAGCGCGAGGCAGGCGCCGCTGAGCCACGGCACGTCGTCGGGGTCCCTGCGGCGGCCGCTCATCGTGCCGTCGCGCGGGCTGAGGTAGGTCAGGCCGCGCGAGTACACGCCGCCGTCGGGGCGCAGGATCCGTGGCGCGACGAGCACGGGGTCCGGCGCGCGGGCGGCGGCGGCGAGCGCGGCGAGACCGTCGGGGTCGGTCCAGGCGTCCGGGTTGAGGAGCACGAGCACGCGGGCGCCCGCCGCGAGCGCGTGGGCGGCGCCGAGGTTGGAGCCGCCGCCGAACCCGGTGTTGGTGCCGGGGGTGAGCAGGTCCCAGCCGTGCTCGGCGGCGAGCCGGGTCACGGCCGCGCGCTCGGCGTCACCGCTGTAGCTGTCGACCACGACGACGCGCACGCCGCTGTCGCCGACGGTGCGGGGCAGGTTGGCCGCGAGCAGCGCCGACGACCCGTAGCTGACGACGACGAGCGCGACGTCGGCCAGCGGGCCGGCCGACCGGCTCACAGGGCGCGCACCTCGCGGAACCACTTGACCAGCGCGAGCGCCAGGAACGCCGTCGTGCACGCGGTGATCACCGTGTACACGCCGAGGAAGACCGTGGGGGCGCCGAGCAGCAGGAACGTCCAGCACAGCACGCCGTAGTCGGTGGGCAGCACGAGCACGGACCGCAGCCAGGGGGCGCGGCCGCCGGTGGGCGCGACGGACTGCACGCCGTGGGCGCGCCGGAGCTGCTCGGTGAGGATCATCGCGAAGAACAGCACGCTGCTGGTCACCGCGGACACGACGGGCACGAGCAGCCAGACGGGCGGGACGACGTCGTGCAGCGCGAACCCGACGCCGAGCGCGAGCGGCAGCGTGACGACCTTGACGGCGTCGACGACGTGGTCGAGCCACTCGCCGGCGGGGCTGCCGGTGCCGGTGAGCCGGGCGACCTGCCCGTCGGCCGAGTCCCACGCGTAGCCGAGCACGAGCAGGGCCGCGACGGCGGCGCCCTGTCCCCAGGAGGGCGGCAGCGCGACGAGCAGCGCGATGCCGCTGAAGGTGAACAGCGCGCTCACGCCGGTGACGGCGTTCGGCGTCAGCCCCGCCCGGTACGCGGCGGCGGCGAGGTAGCGGCCGATGCGCCGGTTGACGAACCGCGAGTAGGCGGGTGCGCCCCGGGCGGCGCCCTTCTGCGCCGTGCCGAGGCGGGCGAGCACGTCGCCGTAGGACTCCCGGACGTCGGTGCTCATCGGGCCCACTGCTCCGCACCCAGGCGGCGCGCGAACCGCTTCGGTCCCGGCGTGCGCCGTGCGGCCAGGTCGCGGGCGAGCCGCTCGTAGCCGTCGGCGACGTCGTCCCAGTCGTAGGCCCGCGCCCGCTCGGCCAGGGCCTTGCCCCGCAGCTCGCAGGCCTCGGGATCCTGCTCGGCCTCGTGCACGCGGGCGCCGACGTCGGCCGCAGAGCCGAAATACCGTCCGTTGGCGCCGAGCACCTCGCGGTTGAAGCCGACGTCGTAGGCGATGGTCGCCGTCCCGCCGCCGATGGCACGCAGCAGCGACGGGTTGGTGCCGCCGACGGAGTGACCGTGCAGGTAGGTGAGGGCGCCGGCGTAGAGCTGGTCGAGCAGCTCCTGGTCCCAGACGCCGCCGAGCAGGCGGACGCGCGGGTCGCCCGCGGCGAGCGTCTCGATGCGGCGCGTGTGCTCGTGCGCGTAGGGCGCCGAGCCGACGACGACGAGCGGGAGCGTCGCGGCGCTGCCGACGTAGCCCTCGACGATCACGTCGACGTGGTTCTCCGGCTCGAACCGCGCGACGACGAGGTGGTACCCGCCGGGCTCCAGGTCGAGCTCGGCCAGGCGGTCGTGCCCGGTGCCGGTGAGCACCGGCGCCCCGTACGCGATGAGCCGGCTCTCGGCGGCGTACTCGTCGCGGTAGTAGTCGGCGATGCCCTGGGCGTCGGCGATCAGCGCGTCCGAGAGCCGCACCGCGGCGGTCTCGGCGGCGCGGTAGTACCGCTGACCGGTCGGCCCCCACTTGGCGCGCCGCCACTCGAGTCCGTCGACGTGCGTGGCCACGGGGATCCGCGCGGCGCGGACGGCGGGCAGCAGGAGCGCGTTGGCGGCGTTGAACACGAACGCGACGTCGGTGCGGTACCGCACGAGGTGGGCCACCGAGAGCGCGGTGTGGCTGAGCGTCTCCAGCGACCGGCGGCGCATCGCCGGGAGGGTCACGAGCTCCATGCCGCGGTAGGTCGCGGGAGGCTGCTCGCCCTGCGCGTCGGGCGCCGTGCGGCAGTAGACGCGCACGGCGTGCCCGCGGTCCGCCAGACGTGCCCCGATCTCCTCGACGGCGGTCTCGAACCCGCCGTACCGGGCGGGGACGCCGCGGGTTCCGACCATGGCGACGCGCAGGGATTCCGGAGGCATGGCAGGGAGCGTAGGTCGCGCCGACCGCCGCGGAACACCCGATCTGTGGGTGAAGATGGCATTTAACCCGCTCGCCACTTTCACCCACTTATGGGCGAATTCAGGCTGTCGCCGGGTCCTTTAGCCCGCTCTTTCGCCCGCCGGGCGCCGCACCGGCGCCGAGCAGGACGGTGCGCAGGTCGGCGCGGTAGCGCGCGGCGCCGAACCGCTCCTCGGCGTCGCGGCGGCCGGCCTCCGCGAGCGCCACGGCCCGCTCCGGCGCGTCGAGCAGCGCGCCGACCGCCGCCGCGAGCGCGTCGGGGTCGTCGGGCGGCACGAGGAGGCCGGTCTCACCGTCGCGCACGATCTCCGCAAGGCCCTGGGTGCGGCTGACCACGACGGGGCGCCGCGCGAGCAGGGCCTGGACGGCCACGTTGCCGAACGGCTCGACCCGTGAGGGCACGACGACGACGTCGGCGCGCGCGAACCACTCCCACGGCTCGACGTAGCCGGGCAGCTCGACGGCCCCGGCCAGGTCGGGCTCGGCCGCCCGCTCCCGCAGCTGCTCCTCGAACCACTCGTAACCGCTGAACACCGACCCGCACAGCGCCAGCCGCACGTCGCGCCCGTCCCGGCGCAGCCGCGCCACGGCCTCGAGGGCGACGTCGTTGCCCTTGCGCGGGGAGAGCCTGCCGACGAGCACCACCCGGGCGGGACCCTTGGCGGCCTGCGGCGCCTCGGGCGGCGCGTCGGGGCCGGGCACCCCGTTGTAGACCACGCGCGTGCGCCGCCCGAGCACCGGGAGGTCGCCCACGACGACGTCGCGCGCGGCCCGGGAGTTGACCACGACCCGCCGCGCCAGCAGGAGCGGTGCCGCCAGGCCCCAGCGGAGCACCCGCGGTACGTCGGCCTCCGCCTCGTGCACGTGGCACACGGGCCCGACGCCGGCGAGCCGGGCCGCGACGAGCCACGCGGGGATCGTGAGGGTGTTGACGAGGACGGCGGCAGGCCGCAGGCGCCGGATCAGCCGCACCATCGGCCCGAGCGCGCGCACGGTGTGCCCGGCGAGCCCGACGAGGCCGCGGGGCGAGAGCTGGGCCTTGCGCAGCACGGGGGTGTCGACGACCTCGACGCTGGCGCCGACGGCGGTGAGCCGCTCCGCGAGCGGACCGCGGTCCGGGAGCGCGACGACGACGGTCGCGCCGGCCTCGGCGCACGCCGCCGCCGTCTCGACGAGCTGGAGGTCGGAGCCGTAGAGCTCGGCCGAGGCATGGGCCAGGAGGACGGTGGTCATGGCGCACGACTCTGCCAGGGCCGTGACCGACCCGTGAGACCCCAGACCGGGTGAACCGGGCACCACTCGTGCTTTCGCCTGGGTGAAATGAACGCTATTAGACCGAAATGGCCCGCCCGAGAGGTGAATATTGGTGCCGAGCGGGTGACTTCTGCCGGTTCAGCCCACGTTGTCGGGACCGAGGCCGTACTTTTGGTGTCCAGCCACGGGTGCCCATCACCCCCGTGGGCAGGGAGCACAACCACCCCCGTGCGACGACGCCACGAGCGCGTCCGATCGTTTGTGCCCGGAAACGCAGGAGCAGGGACCCGAAGGGATCGAGCGTGACCACACACTCGGTTGGCGGCGAGCAGCCGCTCCGCTTCACCGCGTCGGCAGGACTCGGCCGTGCCGCGAGCACGGCCCTGCACGAGACCCTGGCCCCGGACGCGAACGGCCGTCCGCTGCACGCCGCCCCCACGCCCCGGGCGCGGACGGGCTGGCAGGCGGGGTACCAGGCGCGCCTCCGGCTGACCGACGTCGCCGTGGTCGGCGCGACGCTCGCCACCGCCTACGGGCTGCAGCTCGTGGTCGACGGCGGTGCCCTGCGCACGCCCGCCGACCTGACCGTGCACACGGCGGCCACCGCGCTGCTCGCCGCCGTCTGGCTCGCCGCCCTGGCGACCAACCGGGCCTACGACGTGCGGTTCTTCGGCCGCGGCATGTCCGAGTACCAGCGCGTGCTCGACGCGACGTGGAAGGCGTTCAGCCTCGTCGTGCTCCTCGCGTGGGTCACGGCGTACTCCGACGCGCGCGGCCCGCTGCTCGTCGCGTTCCCTCTCGGCATGGTCGCGCTCGTCGGGGCCCGGTACGCCTGGCGGCAGCACCTGCTGCGCCAGCGCCGCCGCGGCGACGGCGGCCTGACCATCCTCCTCGCGATCGGCGACCGCCCCCAGGCCGGGCGCCTGATCAGCCTGCTCAACGGCGCACCCGACCAGGAGTTCGTCGTGGCGGGCGTGTGCGTGCCGTCCGGCGGCGTGCGCCCGGGTGAGCACGTGAGCGGCGTGCCCGTGCTCGGCGACCTCGGCGAGGTCGGACGCGCGGCCCACCGGCTCGGGGCGGACGCCGTCGCCGTGAGCAGCTCCCACGAGATCACCGCCGAGGACGTGCGCCGGCTCGGCTGGGAGCTCGAGCGCTACGGCGTCGACCTCATGCTGACGGCCGAGCTGGCCGACGTGGCCGTACCCCGCATCACCGTCTCCCCCGCGCCCGGCATGTCGCTGCTGCACGTCGACACGCCTCGGTTCGGCGGCCCCAAGTTCTCCGTCAAGCAGGTCATGGACTGGGCGCTGGCCGCCGTCATCACGGTGCTGGTCTCCCCCGTGCTCCTGGCCGTCGGCGTCGCCGTCGCGGCCACCAGCCGCGGCCCGGTGTTCTACATCTCGCACCGCGTGGGCCGCAACGGCCAGCTCTTCCCCATGGTCAAGTTCCGCACCATGTACGTCGGCGCGGACTCCGACGTCCGCGCGCTCGCCGCCGCGAACGAGGGCGCGGGGCCTCTGTTCAAGATGCGCACCGACCCGCGCGTGACCCGGGTGGGCCGGTTCCTGCGCCGCTACTCGCTCGACGAGCTGCCGCAGCTGTTCAACGTGCTGGCCGGGCACATGAGCCTCGTCGGGCCGCGCCCGCCGCTGCCGCACGAGGTCGCCGCCTACGAGGAGCGCATGCGCCGCAGGCTGCTGGTCAAGCCCGGCATGACCGGCCTCTGGCAGGTGACCGGCCGCTCCGACCTGTCGTGGGAGGAGGCCGTGCGGCTCGACGTCTACTACGCCGAGAACTGGACCCCGTTCCTCGACCTGCTGATCCTCGCGCAGACGGCACGCGCGGTGGTCTCGGGCCGCGGCGCCTACTGAGGCTTCTCCCAGACCGACACGTGGTTGTCGGACTCGGCGGTGAACGGGCTCTCGTCCCACCCCGCCCACCGGTGCCGCAGCCGCATCCCCGCCAGACGCGCCATGAGGTCCATCTCGGCGGGCCAGGCGTACCGGAACGGCACGGTCCGGAACCGGCCGACGCCGTCCGGCCCGACCGTCACGTGGTTCGACGTGAAACGCTGTGTGACCACGTCGTACCGGTCGAAGCCGACGTAGCCGCCACCGGCCGGGTCGGGCGCCACCGCGTAGGGCACGCTGTCCTGTCCGGGCGGCAGCCGACGCAGGGCCGGCACTCCCACCTCGACGAGGAACAGCCCGCCCGGGCGCAGGTGGGCGGCGGCGTTGCGGAACACCTCGACCTGCCCGTCCTGCGTCGTCACGTTGCTGATCGTGTTGAACACCAGGTACGCCAGCGCGAAGTCGCCCGGCCCGACGTCGCCGAACGCGTCGAAGCGCGTGGTCGTCATGTCGCCGACCGTCACGCCGACGGCGTCGCCGCCCGGCTTGTCCGCGACGCGCCGCGCCATGGCCTGGCTCAGCTCGATGCCGCCCACCCGGACGCCGCGCGCGGCCAGCGGCGCCGCGATGCGCCCTGTGCCGACGGCGAGCTCCAGCACGGGGCCGCCGTCCGCGAGGCGCTCCAGCAGGTCGACGGCAGGCGTGATGACGGCGGGGTCGTTCGCACCGCCCGGGTCGTCGTAGGTCTCGGCGACGCTCTCGGGGAAGAGGCCGTCCGCGGGGTCGTCCGTCGTCATGACGTGGAGGCTAGGCGCGACGCCGCCGGACGCCCACGGTTTTTTCGCCCGCGCCTGCCCGGCCGGCGCCCGCTCAGCCGCGCACGAGCCGCATCGGGGTGTGCGGGATGCCGTCCTCGAGGAACTCCTCGCCGTCCGCCACGAACCCGTGCGTGCCGTACCAGCGCGTGAGCGGCGACTGCGCGTCGAGCACGACGTCGCGCCGGTCGCCCGCGTCCTCGATGTGCTCGAGGGCGGCGCGCATCACCTCGTCGGACAGGCCGCGTCCGCGCGCGCCCTTGACCAGCGCGACGCGGCCGATGCGCCACGCGTCGCCGTCGTCGAGCACCCGGGCGGTGCCGAGCACGCGCGTCCCGCCGTCGGACACGGAGTCCGGAGCGGCCTCCCCGAGCATCACCACGTGCACCGTGGTCGGTTCGAGGTCGCGCCCGTCCAGGTCCTCGTAGGGACAGTCCTGCTCGACGACGAAGACGTCCTGCCGCAGCTTCCAGACGCCGTAGGCGATCACGGTGTCGAGCTCGGCGAGGGGGGTGGTGATGATGCGCACGGGTTCGATGCTCTCATCCGACCGGCAGGTACCGCTGCAGCCAGTCGAGGATGACCTCGAACCGCTGCCTGCGGTGCCGCGGCCTGCCCGACCGGGACAGCTCGTGGTTCTCACCCGGGAAGACCACCAGCTCGGTGTCCACGCCGTGCCGCTTGAGCGCCGCGTAGTAGCGCTCCGCCTGCGACAGCGGGCAGCGCAGGTCGAGCTCGGAGTGCAGCACCAGCGTCGGTGTCGTCACCTGGCCGACGACGGCCTGCGGCGACTGCGCCGCGACCTGCTCCGGCGTCTCGCCCACGTACTCCAGCCCGAAGAACGAGCCGATGTCGCTCGTGCCGAAGAACGTCTCCGGGTCGAGGAACCCGCGCTCCACGACCGCGGCGGCGAACCGGTGGTCGTGCGCGATCGTCCACGCCGTGAGGTACCCGCCGTACGAGCCGCCGAGCACGCCGACCCTGGAGGCGTCGAGGCGCCCGTCGGCCGCGATCGCGCCGTCGAGGAAGTCGAGCACGTCGTGCAGGTCCACGGTGCCCATCGCCTGCCGGATCGCGCGCCCGTGCGCCTGCCCGTAGCCCGCCGACCCGCGCGGGTTGCAGTAGACGACGGCGTACCCGGCGTCGACCAGCACCTGCGTCTCGTCGAACAGCGCGGTCGTGTACGACGCGTACGGGCCGCCGTGGATCATGAGCAGCGTCGGGTGCGTGCCCGTGCCCTCCGGCACCGCGACCCAGCCGTGCACCGGGTAGCCGTCGCGGCCCGTCACGGTGAGCTCCTTGGGGGCCACGACCCCGGCCGCCCGCAGCGGGGCCGAGAAGTCGGTCACGCGGCGCAGCCCGCCGTCCGTCACCAGAGCGACGTCGCCGTACGTGCCGGGGTCCGCGTACGCGACGGCGACGACGCCGCCCGCGGCGCCCACGTCGGACACCACGACGTCCCCGCTGGTCAGCTCGGCCGTGGTCCCGTCGTCGGACACCCGGAGCACCTGCTGCGTGCCGCGGGTCTCGAGGGTGAGCAGCACGCCGCCGTCGGGCAGCACGACGGGGCTGCCGCCCACGCCCTGCGTCTCGGGGTCGGTCAGCCGGCGGGGCGCCGGGTCGGCCCACGCCGACAGCACGTAGAGCGCGGCGTTGCGCGCGACGAAGTCCTTGCCCTCCGGCCCGAGGTCCTGCGCGACGACGTACAGCTCGCCGCCCGCGCCGAACGCGACGGCCTGGGGGCTGAGCGTGCCGAGGTCGACGTCGGACGCCCCGCCGCTCGAGCCGGTCAGCGGCAGCACGCGGACCACTCCGCTGAACGCCTGCCCCTGGCCCGGCTCGCGCTCCGCGATCACGCCGAGCGCGGTGCCGTCGGGCGTGAACGCGAGGTCGGTGTGGTCGACGTCGTCCGTGGTCACCCGGCGCGGCTCGGCGACGGCGGGGCGCGGCTCCGCGGGGCCGGCCGGCGTCGGCGCGGGCTGCACGACGGGCTCGGCGGCGACGTCCGGCACGTCGACGACGAACGCGTGCTGCGGCCGGTCGCGGTGGTAGCCCAGGCCGTTGCGCGTCCAGCTCCAGCCCGTGATGCGGCGCGGGCCCTCCGCGGCGGGCGCGATGCCCTCGACCGTGCCGTACCGGCCCTGCTCCGGCTCCCGGCTGAGGAACGCGAGGCGCGTGCCGTCGGGCGACCAGCGGAAGCCGGACACGCCCAGCGCGCGGTCGGTGACCTGGACCGCCTCGCCGCCCGCGACCGGCAGCACCCAGAGCTGCGGCGCCGCCTGGGGCTCCGCGCGCAGGAAGGCGACGAGGCCGCCGTCGGGCGAGAACCGCGGCTCGGTGTCGCGGAAGCCCCGTGTCAGCCGGCGCGGGTCGCCCTCGCCGGTGAGCGGCACCCGCCAGAGCTGGCCCACCACCGCGTCGGCGTCCAGGTCGGGGCGGGTCACGGACACCACGGCCCACGTGCCGTCCGGGTGGACGGCCGGGCGGGAGACGGAGCGGACGAGGGGGAGGTCGGCTGCCTGCATGTGCCGGACACTACCCTTGCCACCATGTCCGACACACAGCAGACCCCCGCCGCGGCGACCCCGCAGACGGAGGGCGGCCCCGAGAGCTGGGGCGATCCGCGCACCCGCGAGCTGACCTGGTACGACCCCCTGCAGCTCGCCGCACAGGCGCCGCGGATGCCCGGCGTCGAGTTCCTCCGCAGGATGCGCGACGGCGAGATCCCGCCCCCGCCCATCGCCGCCCACTTCGGGTTCGACATCGTCGACGTCGAGGAGGGCCGCGTCGGCTTCGCGTGCACGCCCGACGAGTCGGGCTACAACCCGATCGGCACCATCCACGGCGGCGTGCTGTGCACCCTGCTGGACACGGTGTGCGGCTGCGCGATCCAGTCCGTGCTGCCGCCGGGCAAGGGCTACACGTCGATCGAGATCAAGGTCAGCTACCTCAAGGCCGTGCGCGGGAACAGCGGCCCGCTGACCGCGGAGGGCCGCGTGGTCAAGGCCGGGTCACGCGTGGGCTTCACGGAGGCGGAGGTCCGGGACGCCACGGGCACGGTGGTCGCGACGGCGACGAGCACGCTCCTGGTCTTCGACGCGCCGGCCTCCTGAGCGGCGCGGCCGGGCCGCGAGCAGGCGATCCGGCACGGAATCGACGCTGATTCCGTGCCGGGTCGCCTGCTCGCGGCGGACCCTTCGGGTCGTTACGTCAGGAAGAGGCCGATCACCCACGCGGCCGCGGCGACCAGCGCACCGATGAGCTGGACGCCGATCGTGATGAGCGTCGCCTGGACCGCGGCCTTGGTCGACGTCCAGGCCGCCGCGACCTCCTTGTGGCGCGCCCACTCGAGCAGGAAGATCGCGCCCACGAAGAACAGGAACAGGCCGACCACCGGCACCACGAAGAACCCGACGATGCCCGCGATGCCGCCGACGGCCAGCGTCGCCCACGGCAGGTTGGCCTTGCGCAGGTGCTTGCCGGCCAGCAGCCACTGGGCCACCTCGGCGATCACGATCGCGGCGGCAGCGACGCCGAAGACCACCCACGCCTGGGTGCCGCCCGTGAAGATGGCCCACACCAGGATGGCGGAGCCGACCAGGACCGACCCGGGTAGGACCTGGACCACGATGCCGACCAGTCCCACCAGGACGGCCACGCCGACAAGCACTTCTCCCCATACGTCCACGCCGAAACCCTAGCGGGTGCGCGCGGCTACGCTGCACGTCATGGGACCAGGTGAGGGAGGCGACGCCGTCCGCGGCTACCTCGCGCGCCTCGGGATCGCGGGGTCGCCCGCGGCCGACCTCGCCACGCTGGTCGAGATCCACCGCAGGCACGCCGAGCGCATCCCCTACGAGAACCTGCACACGATGCTCGGCAGCCCGCCGGCGATCGACGTCGGCCGGACGCTCGAGCGTGTGGCCGCCGGCGGGAACGCGGGCTACTGCTTCCACCACAACGGCATCCTGACGGCGGTGCTGCGCGCGCTCGGCTACGACGTCGTGCCCGCGTGGGGCCACAACTGGGACGACGACGCCGAACGTCGCGCCGTGCACGTCGGCCACCTGGCGCTGTCGGTCCACGGCCTGCCGACCGACGCGAACCCGGGCGGGGTGTGGTGGCCGGACGTCGGCTGCGGCGACGCCCTGCACGAGCCGCTGCCGCTGCTCGCGGGCACCCACCACCAGGGCCCGTTCACCTACCGGCTCGAGGTGCGGCCCGGCGGCTGGACCTTCCACCACGACCCGCGGGGCAGCTTCGGTGCGGTCGACGTCGTCGACGAGCCGCTCACCGCAGAGCGGGCCGAGGCCGCCCACCGGAGCCTCACCGACCCGCAGGGCGGCGCCTACGCGCGCACCCTCGTGGTGCAGCGCCGCCTGCCCGACGCCGCGGAGACGCTGCGCGGCTGCCAGTTCACCCGCATCGGCTCACGGCCGGAGCGGATCGCGCTGACCTCGTACGACGACTGGCGCGACGCCCTGGTGAGCCTGGGCGCCAGGCTGCAGGGCGTCGACGCCGACGCCCTGCGCGGCCTCTTCGACCGCAGCCTGGCCGCCCACCGGGTCTGGCTGGCGAGCCGTTAGTTCCAGAACACCGCGACGAGGATGTTCACCAGGGTCAGGCCGAGCACGGTGCCCTTGAGCCCCTGGGAGACGTTCTCGCCCTTGCGCACGGCGAGCACGGCGGTCACGGCGACGGCGAGCGCGACGACCAGCTTGACGCCGATCTTCGCCATCGACGGGCCGCCGTCGTCCCACAGGCCGCCCATCTCGGCGATGCCGACCATGATGACGCCCGCGACGACCGCGCTCATGGCGCCGTGCGAGACGCCCTTGTAGAGGGCCTTGGTCCGCAGCGACGCGATGGACCCCCCGAACACGACCGCCCAGCTCGCGAAGTGCAGGAACACGAAGAGGTTGTAGAGGAACTCCATGGTGGGCAGCCTAGCCGTCGCGAGGGCTGCGGAGCCCCGGGATTCGGCCGGTGGCGTCGGTCGTGACATGTCCCACGCGGGTGAATTCCTACCAGTTTGATCGGGAAACCCATAGGAAACATCGATGTCCGCGATAGACATCCACTATGTGGACGTGGCCTTCCGCCCGTCCGAGGCCCCGATTACCGTCGTCGCCATGACCAAGGCAGCAGCGCGCACAGCTCTCGTGGCACCCCGTCACGAGACGCGAATGCCCGCCATGCCGACCTGTGCCTGCGACCGCTGTCGCAGCTGTCTGCACTGACGCGCCCCTCGCCCCCGCAAGGTCAGCCCGCGCCGCCGGCCCGCATCGCCGAGTCCCTGGTCACGCCCCCGGGAGACGGCCTCCTGCCCGCCCACGACGCGCACCACCCCAGCCAGCTCACCGCCCGCGCGCACGTCGAACAGGACCCTGCCCATGGTGAACACCGCCCCTGCCCAGCCGACGACCCGGCCCACGAAGCGCCCCGCCCGCCCGAACGGCCAGTGGAAGGTCGACGGCACCGCCCCGCTGAACCACAACGAGGAGTTCAAGCAGGAGTCGGACCCGCTGGCCGTCCGCGACCGGATCGAACGCATCTACGCCCGAGAGGGCTTCGACTCCATCCCCGGCGACGACCTGCACGGGCGGTTCCGCTGGTGGGGCCTGTACACGCAGCGCAAGCCCGGGATCGACGGCGGCAGGACGGCGACGCTCGAGCCGCAAGAGCTCGAGGACCGCTACTTCATGCTGCGCGTCCGGATCGACGGCGGCGCCCTGTCCACGGACCAGCTCCGCACGATCGCGGGCATCAGCACCGAGTTCGGCCGGGGCAGCGCCGACATCACCGACCGCCAGAACATCCAGCTCCACTGGATCGAGGTGGAGTCGGTGCCCGAGATCTGGCGGCGTCTCGAGGCGGTGGGGCTGAGCACCACGGAGGCGTGCGGTGACGTGCCGCGCGTCATCCTCGGCAGCCCTGTCGCGGGCGTCGCCAAGGACGAGCTCATCGACCCCACCCCGGTCATCGACGAGATCCAGGAGCGGTTCATCGGCGACCCGGCGCTGGCCAACCTGCCGCGCAAGTTCAAGTCGGCGATCACCGGCCACCCGAGCCTCGACGTCGTGCATGAGATCAACGACGTGTCGTTCGTCGCCGTCGACCACCCCGAGCACGGCATCGGCTACGACGTGTGGGTGGGTGGCGCGCTGTCGACGACGCCGCGGCTCGCGGAGCGGCTGGACGCCTTCGTCTCGGCCGAGGAGGCGCCGGAGGTGTGGCACGGCGTCGTCCGCATCTTCCGCGACTACGGGTACCGCAGGCTGCGGAACAAGGCCCGACTGAAGTTCCTGCTCGCCGACTGGGGCGTGGCGAGGTTCCGGCAGGTGCTGGAGGACGAGTATCTCGGCTACCGCCTGCGGGACGGGATCGAGCCGCCGTCACCGTCGTCGCTCGGCTACGACGGCCCCGGCGACCACGTGGGCGTGCACGAGCAGCACGACGGCCGGTTCTACGTCGGCGCAGCCCCGACCGTCGGGCGGGTGTCCGGCGAGACGCTCGCGCGCCTCGCGGACCTCGCCGAGGCGCACGGCAGCAGGCGCGTGCGTCTGACGCCGCAGCAGAAGCTGCTCGTGCTGGACGTCGCGCAGGACCAGGTCGAGTCCCTGGTCACCGGCCTCGCCGAGCTCGGCCTCAAGGCCCGCCCCAGCCCGTTCCGTCGGGGCACCATCGCGTGCACCGGCATCGAGTACTGCAAGCTCGCGATCGTCGAGACCAAGGCGACGTCCGCCGCCGCGATCACGCAGCTCGAGGAGCGGCTCGGCGACCTCGGCTCGCTCAAGCCGCTCAGCCTGCACGTCAACGGCTGCCCCAACTCGTGCGCGCGCATCCAGACGGCCGACATCGGCCTCAAGGGCCAGCTCGTGCTCGACGACGACGGCAACCAGGTGCCCGGCTTCCAGGTCCATCTGGGCGGCGGCCTCGTCTCCCCCGACCGGGACGACGCCGGGCTCGGGCGCACCGTGCGCGGCCTCAAGGTCACCGCCGACGGCATCGCCGACTACGTGGAGCGGGTCGTGCGCCGTTACGACGCCGACCACGAGGGCGACGAGTCCTTCGCCGAGTGGGCGCACCGCGCCGACGAGGAGGCCCTGCGATGACCACGACGGAGCCTGCGTCCGCGCTGACGCTCACCGCCCCCGTACCCGGCCTCAACCCGCGGCTCGCCCGCGTCCGCGCCCGCGCGGCGGCCCGCGAGCGCATCCGTGCGGCGCGCCCCTCCGCCCGGGCCCGACGTCGCAAGCGCACCCCGGAGGAGCTCCGCGCCGTCGTGGAGCGCGGGCAGGCGCAGCTCGGCGCGTCGGAGGGCACGCCGGAGGCCGACGCCCACGCCGTGATCGCGTGGGCGGTGCGCGAGTTCGGCCCCTACCTCGCGGTCGCCTCCTCGATGCAGGACACCGTGCTGTCGCACCTGGTCTCGGAGCAGTTCCCGTTCGTCGACGTGCTGTTCGGCGACACCGGCTACCACTTCGCCGAGACCCTGGGCACGCGCGACGCCGCCGAGATCGAGCTCGACATCACCGTGATCGACGTCCGCCCCGCGCTGACGGTCGCCGAGCAGGACGCCGCCCACGGCCCCCGCCTGCACGACCGCGACCCCGAGGCGTGCTGCGCGATGCGCAAGGTCGCCCCGATGCGCGAGGCCCTGACGGACTACGAGGCGTGGGCGACCGGCGTGCGCCGCAGCGAGACCGCCGCCCGCGCGAACGCCCCGCTCGTGAGCTGGGACGAGCGCAACGGCGTGGTCAAGATCAACCCGATCGCCGCGTGGACCGACGAGCAGGTCGCCGAGTACGCGCGGCGGCACGGCCTGGTCGTCAACCCCCTGCTCACGGACGGCTACCCGTCCGTCGGCTGCGAGCCGTGCACCGCGCGACCGCTGCCGGGCCAGGACGCGCGCTCCGGCCGGTGGGCCGGGCGCGACAAGGACGAGTGCGGTCTCCATGTCTGAGCACCTCTACCCCCTGGGGCTCAAGGTCGCCGGCAGGCTCGTCGTCGTGGTCGGCGGCGGTCCCGTGGCCGCGCGCCGCGTCGCCGGCCTGGTCGACGCCGGTGCGCGCGTGCGCCTGGTGGCGCCGCAGACGGTGCTCGCCGAGCAGCACCCCGCGCTCGTCGAGGCGTCCGTCCCTGGCGCCGACCGCACGCCCGAGCCCCGGCCCGGTGCCGTGCAGTGGGTGCGCCGCGACTACCGGACGGGTGACCTCGACGGCGCCTGGCTCGTGCACACCGCGACGGGCACACCGGCCGTCGACCGGCAGGTGGCCGACGACGCCGAGCACGCCCGCGTCTTCTGCGTCACCGCGGGCGACGCGTCCGTGGGCAGCGCCTGGGTGCCCGCCGTGGCGCGCACCGCCCTGACCGACGGCGGCGAGGCGACCGTCGCCGTGACAGCGGGCCGCGACCCGCGCCGGTCGCAGGCGATCAGGGACGCGGTGGCCGGGGCGCTCCAGTCGGGCGCGCTCCCGCTGCGCAGGCACCGCCCGCGCGCGGTGCCGGGTGCCTCGGGGTCGGGTGCCTCGGGGCCGGGCGCCGAGCAGCCGACCCGGCTCGGACGCGTCTGGCTCGTCGGCGGTGGCCCCGGCGACCCGGGCCTCGTCACCGCGCGCGGCCGCGCCGTGCTGGCCCAGGCCGACGTCGTGGTCGTCGACCGGCTCGGACCGCGCGCGCTGCTGCGTGAGCTCTCCCCCGACGTCGAGGTGGTCGACGTCGGCAAGACCAGCGGCAACCACCCGGTGCCGCAGCACGAGATCAACGCCCTGCTGATCCAGCACGCCCAGGCCGGGCGCGACGTGGTCCGCCTCAAGGGCGGCGACCCGTACGTGCTGGGCCGCGGCGGCGAGGAGCTCGCCGCGTGCCGCGCTGCCGGGCTCGAGGTCGAGGTCGTGCCCGGTGTGACCAGTGCCGTCTCCGTGCCCGCCGCGGCGGGCATCCCGGTGACGCACCGCGGGGTCGCGCGCGGCTTCAGCGTGCTCACCGGGCACGACGGCGCCGCGGACGTGCCCGGCGGGCCGGACCACACCCTCGTGCTGCTCATGGGCGTGACCCGCCTCGCCGAGAGTGCCCAGGCTCTCGTCACGGCCGACCGGCCGGCCGGCACCCCGGTCGCGGTCGTCGAGGACGGCTACGGGCCGGGGCAGCGCGTCACCGTCGGGACGCTCGCGACGATCGCGGCGCGCGCGGCGGAGACCGGCGTCCGCCCTCCCGCGGTCGTCGTGGTCGGCGACGTCGTGCGCCTCTCCCCCGCCTGGGCGGAACAAGCTCGTTGAGTGCTGGGTCTTCGCCCGCGCGAAGGCCATCAACCGGGCGAAGATCCAGCACTCAACGCTTCGTCACCGGACGGCTTCGTCACCGGACGTCGAGGTCGGTGTCCGACGCCCGCGGCAGACCCGTCGCCCGGGCGAGCACGTAGCGGAGCAGCTGAACGTGCTCCGTCGGCACCGCGATGCTCCACGCGCCCGACCCCGACGCGCCCTCGACCTGCGTGTGCGCCGACCGGCGGAACCGGCCGCGCGTCGGGGCGTGGGTGCTGAACACCCGGTGCGGGGCGGCGCCGAGCACCTCGGCCAGCCCGTCGAGCGACGCGGGGTCCAGCCCGACCCGGAGCGTGACCCGCCGGATCTTGCGTTCCATGAGGTAGGCGACGACCCTGACCGACCCGCCGGCGACGACGGCGGCGAGCGCCTCCTCCGAGGACCGGCGCCGCCCGCGACCGGCGAGGCCGGGGACGGCGCGGCCGGTGCGCCGGGACTCGCGAGGCCGTGCCGCGCGGCGCCGCGGGTCGCGGCGGGCACGCTGCGCCCGCCGCGCGGCGCGCGTGGGCCATGGCTCGGGAGCTGCTGACCCCTGGTCGGCCCCGGTCGGCTCGCCGGTCTCGCGAGCAACGGCACCTGCGCCCGCCTCGACGACGTCGCGGGGCCCGGCGGTGGCACGAGGCCCGGCCCCGTCGGGCACCCTCGCGCCGTCGTGCACGGCCGCGCCGTCCCGCGGCGGGGCAGGATCGGGCGGCGGGGCAGGCTCGGGCGGCGCCGCGGGCTCCGGCGGCACGACCGGGACGGTACCCAGCGCGACCACCTCGGCGCGCGGCCCGCCGTCGTCGCCCGCCGCTCCGCCGGACGGATCGTCGTCCGCCGGGCCCCGCCGCACCGCGCGCAGCACGAGGACGACCCACTCGGCCACGGCGGCGACCGTGACCACGCCCGCGACGACGCGGAGCAGGAAGTTGAGGGGGTCCCAGGCGTTCGCGGGGTTCGCGAGCGTGCCGAGCACCCAGACGATGCCCGCGACGAGGGCGACGAGGAGGCTGACGATTCGGCGTGTGCGCACTGGACCTGGCTTCATCTCCGACGGACGTGCGGCGACAGCCGCCGAAACTGTGCACGATGCCCCTGCTCGAGGCACCTCCGCGAGGCATCGGCCCCGCCCGGGCACCGCAGCGTATCAACGCGCCCGACCAGTGTGAACGCACTGCGGGCGACTTCATCCGTTGGCGCGGGGGCGACGCGTCGGGCGCCCGCGGGACCGGGTCGGGAGACCGGGCCCCGCGGGCAGCCCTCAGCTCGCGCGGTCGGGCACACCGCTGTTCGTGGAGGCGACGACGAGGGCCGCGGCGCGTCTCCGGACCCGAGGTTGTTGCAGACGCATGGATCTCCCTCTTTCCGGGGTGGTGCAGATCGATGTCGACCGTCAGCGCCATCTGGAGGGTCGCGCTGGAGGCGCGTAGTGAACTGGGCCTGCTCGGGGTCGGCCCGCGTTCCGAGGCTCACACACGGGGTGAAGCGGCGCAACGAAAGTTACTTCACCCGCTCCGGGCGGGGCTCTCTCCCGAACGTGTCACCGGCAGTCGACAACGTCTACGGTGCGCAACGCGTCCGCGGGAGAGTCCCGCGGACGGCGCCCGGCCCGGACCGCACCGCCGGTCAGAGCAGGCGGCGCGCGACCGCCCAGCGGGTCAGCTCGTAGCGGGACGAGAGCTGGAGCTTGCGCAGCACCGCGGAGACGTGGGTCTCGACCGTCTTGATCGAGATGAACAGCTCGCCCGCGACCTCGCGGTAGGAGTACCCGCGGGCGATGAGGCGCATGACCTCCTGCTCGCGCTTGGAGAGGCGGTCGAGCTCGTCGTCGGCCACGGCGATGTCGTTGGCGGACGCGCCGAACGCGTCGAGCACGAACCCGGCCAGGCGCGGCGAGAAGACGGCGTCACCGCCCGCCACCTGCACGACCGCCGACGACAGGTCCGACGGCGCGATGTTCTTGGTGACGTAGCCGCGCGCACCGGCGCGGATGACGGACACGACGTCCTCCGCGGCGTCGGACACGGACAGGGCGAGGAACCGCACGCCCTCGGTGAGCAGGTCCGCGCAGCGCTGCACCACCTCGGCGCCGCCACCGCCGTTCCCGCCGGGCAGGTGGACATCGAGCAGCACGACCGGCGGACGGTGCTCGTGCACCGCGGCGACCGCGGAGTCGACGTCGAACGCCTCGCCCACGACCGTCACGCGGTCGTCGAGCGAGGCCCGCACGCCCGTGCGGAACAGGTGGTGGTCGTCCACGAGCACCACGGGTACAGGGATCGACACGGAGCTCTGCGTGCTGCCCGACGGCGTCGCGGGGGTCGTCATCTCGTCGCACCTTCCACAGTGGCCGGCACGGTCCCCGGCGTCGCCGCCCGTGACCTGCCGTTCTTCTCGGTCTTCTTGTCGCCGTTGCCCTGCCGGTCCACCGGCATCCGCAACCGCACCTCGGTACCCCATCCTGGCCTGCTCACGACCTCGGCGGAGCCCTCACGGCGCCGGACGCGCCCGAGGATCGACTCCCGGACGCCGAACCGGTCCTGCGCGATCTCGTCGAGGTCGAACCCGTCGCCGCGGTCGCGGACGAACACCTCGGCCACCTCGTCGGTGACCTCCAGGTACACCGAGACCGGGGGCGCGCCGTGCTTGAACGCGTTGAGCAGCGCCTCGCGCGTGGCCTGGAGCAGCGCCGACGTCTCCTCGGTCGGCGGGCAGTCGCCGACCACGACGGTCTCGACGGTCAGCGGTGCCACGGCGTCCTCGATCTCGGCGACGAGGTCCTTGAGCTCGGCCGCGACGGACGTGCCGGGCTCCCTGCGGTCGTCGTACAGCCAGCCGCGCAGCTCGCGCTCCTGGGCGCGCGCCATGCGCGAGACGGCCTCGGGGTCGTGCGCCTGGGAGCGGATGAGGGCGAGGGTCTGCAGCACCGAGTCGTGCAGGTGGGCGGCGATGTCCGCGCGCTCGGCCTCGCGGGCACGGGCAGCGCGCTCGTCGCCGAGCTGCCGCACCAGGCGGATCCACCACGGCACCGAGACGAGCACGAGGCCCGCGACCATCGCGACGGACGCGACCGTGGCCTGCGCGAGCACGCTGACCGGCGTGTCCTGACCGACCAGCATGAGCACGCCGAGCATGGTCAGCACGACACCGCCCGCGAGCCGCAGCAGCGCCGTCCGCGAGCGCAGCAGCGAGCCGGAGCCGCCGCCCACCCACTTGTCGCGCTCGGTGGCGTCGATCTGGCTCCAGGCGAGCGCCACGCCGCCGAGACCGATGAGCGCGGGCAGCACCCAGGAGGCGACCGGGTCCCAGCCGGCGCGGTACGCGACCAGCAGGGCGGCGCTCGACAGGAGCACCACCCCGACCCAGATGTCCCGGACGGCCAGCCGCGAGACCGGGCCGGACAGGCGCACGCGGTCGGCCAGCGAGGCGGCGTGGCGCTCCTGCGCCCCGGCGTCGGCGTCCGCATCCGTGGTGAGGCGTGGCGCGAGGCGCCTGCGCTCGGTGGGCAGCTCGTCCTCGGGGCGGGTCGGCACACCCGCCGGGACGGTCACCCACCAGAAGACGTACGCGACGACGCCGGCTCCCGCGAAGACGCTGAGCACGACGAACACGGCACGGACCACCCAGACGGGCAGACCGGTGTGCGCGGCGAGGCCCGCGGCGACACCGGCGAGCCAGCGGCCGCTGTACCCGGGCCCGGCCTTGCCCGGCCTGCGGAGCGTCAGACGTTGGTTCACCCCCCGATCGTCACATGCAGCAGGCCCCCTGAACATGCCTGAGCCTCGATCTCAGGGTGCCGTGCCGGGGGAACCAGGGTTGGTTCAGGGCCGCCCCCCGATGCCAGGGGTACTGAGTCTCGGACAGCATGGTCACCATGAGCACCGACGAGACGCGTCCTGGAGACGCCACGAGGGGGCCGGGCGGCCCGGGCGACGCGGGGTCGGCCGGGGACGACACGACGTACGCCGGCCCCGCAGCCGACCCCGCCGCACCGGCGTCCGAGCCGCAGCCGGACACCGCACCGCCCGCAGCCGGGCCCGCGCCCGCTGCCGGGCACCAGCAGCCGTACGCGGAGACCGGGTTCTTCGCGTCGATCCGCCGCGGCCTGTTCCCACGCTCCGAGCAGCGCTGGGTCGGCGGTGTCGCGGGCGGCGTCGCCGAGCGGATCGGCTGGGACCCGCTGCTCGTCCGCGGCCTGCTGATCATCAGCTTCTTCCTCGGCGGCTTCGGCCTGGTGCTGTACGGCATCGGCTGGGCGCTGCTGCCGGAGCGCGAC
>DATGOB010000091.1:0-5433 GCA_036010205.1 Promicromonospora sp.
GTGCCGTCGCGCGAGCCGTTGTCGCACACGAGGACCTCGACGGCGAAGTCCACGTCCTGCGCGGCGAGCGCGTCCAGCTGCTCGCCCAGCGTCGCTCGCGCGTCGAACGCCGCGATCACCACGCTCAGCTCCGGCACCCCGGTCCCGGACGCTCGTGCGGCGGACGTCATGCGCACGCCCCCAGCACCTCGTCGAGCCGGGCCGCGGAGGCCGCCCATGTGCGCGTCCGCGCCGCAGCCCGCGCCGAGGACTGCGCCCGGGCGAGCGTCCGCGGGTCGCGCAGACCGTCCAGGGCCTCGGCGAGACGGGCGGCGTCCCCCGGCGGGACGAGGATCCCGCCGTCTCCGACGGCCTCGGGCAGCCCGCCGACGTCGGACGCCACGACCGCGGCACCCGCCGCCATGCCCTCCAGCGCGGTGAGACCGAACGGCTCGGGCCACGTCGACGGGACGGCCACGACTGCGGCGCTCGCGAGGATGGCCGGCAGCGCGTGGCGCGGGACGAACGACGCGAACCGGACGTCCGACCGCATCTCGGCGGCCGTGCGGCGCAGCTCCTGCTCGTACGCCGTGAGCGGGTCGCGCGCGTCGAACCCGGGCCTCCCGACGACCGTCACGCGGACGTCCGGCCGGTCGAGCGCCGCGACTGCGGCCAGGAGCACATGCACCCCCTTGTCGGGGATGACCCGACCCACGTACACGACGTGCAGGCTGTCCTCCCGGGGCAAGCGGGGGAGGTCGAGGAGCGAGCGGTCCACCCCGTTGCGGACGGTGCGCACCCGGTCCGCGACCTCCCGGGGGAGCCGGGCCCGGACCTGCTCGGCCAGGAAGTCGCTCACGCACACCACGAGCCCGGCTCCGGCGAGGGTGCGCCCCGCCTCACGGCGCGAGTAGGTCCGCAGCACCTGGTTGTGCGCGTAGAGCACGGGGACGTGCCTCGTGTCCACCAGCGGGACGAGGGCGGGCGCGTTGTGGGCGAGCACGAACGACGGCGCCCAGCGGTCCTGGTCGGAGACGACGGCGGCGAGCACGCGACGCGCCGCCAGCCGGGGCGCGCCGACCCGGGCCAGCGCCGCGTCGAGGTACCGGTCCGTCCGGCGGGCGTGCCGCTGCGTGTACTCGACGACGTCCGCGCTCGGGTAGTGGTCGGGATATGTCCCGCGTGCGACGAGGACGCGCGGCCGCGCGGTGCCCTCCGGTCGGTGGCGGGCGAGCCCGTCCACCACGGTCGGGACGGCGCTGCCGGTGCGCGGGGAGAAGTGGTCGCCCGGTGTGATCGCGTGGACGAGCGGTCGGCCCGGACCCGCGGTCATGGCGTCGCGAGCCCGTCCGCGCGGTCCTGCCGCGTCGCGCGCACGGCCGCCGGGACGCCGGCGGCGAGGCCGACCAGCTCGGCGCCCGCGCGTGTGAGGACGACGGGTGCCGTGAGCCGCTTGCGCAGGGGGCGGCGCGTCCCGTCCGACTTGGTGGGTCCGAGCCTGCGGACGGTCGTGCGCAGGTACTCGCGCTGGTCGCGCACCGTGCTGCGCGCGTACCGGCGCACGACCGGGTCACGCCAGCCGAAGTTCCGCACGAGCATGACCAGGTGGTTGCGGCGCGCGTAGTAGAGGTAGCGGCGGTCGAACCGCTTGCCGCCGATCCCGTACGGCGCGGCCATGTGTCGCACGACGGCGCGCGGCGTGTAGAGCAGCCGACCGCCCGTCGCGCGCAGGCGCAGCGAGATGTCCGACTCCTCGCACAGGCACGTCCCCGGGTAGTTGCCGCGGATGCCGCCGATCGCCTCGAGCGCGCTCCGGCGGAAGGACATGTTCGCCCCGAGCAGGTGGTCCACCTCGATGGTCCGGCCCGGGTCCGCGGCGAAGTACCCCGTGAGACGACCGTCCGGCAGGAGCCTGCCGATCCGGTCGAGGCCCTCGTTCTCCTCGCCCGGGATGCCGTTGTCGGCGCGGCCGCCGACGGCCACGACGTCCGGGTCGGCGTACGGCGCGACGAGCTCGTCGAGCCAGTCGTGCGCGACGTACGCGTCGTCGTCGACGAACGCCACGACGTCGCCGCGCGTGACGGCGAACCCCATCTGGCGCGACTCGGGGGTCGTGCCGCGGCCCAGGGTGCTGTGCAGGAGCCGCACGTCGGGGAACTCCTCGCGCACGAGGCGCCGCGTCGTGTCGGCCGGGGTGGAGTCGACGACGACCACCTCGAGAGGCGGCGTGTCGAGCCTCTGCAGGTGCTCCAGGCACTCGCGCACGCTGTCGGGGCGTCCGTAGGTCACGACGACGACGCTCACGGTGAGACTCATGGCTCGCCTCCTGGCGGCTCGGGGACCGTCACCAGCCGGTACCAGTCCTGACGGCGCAGGGGGGACGTGACGACGGCCCGGCGCGGGTGACGGGTGCGCGCGACCCACGACTCGTAGACGCCGGGACGCGAGTAGTGGGCGGTGTGCCCGGACCACCCGAACTTCTGCCGCATCGCCTCCGGGCGCCGCACCCACGAGAAGTGCAGCACCGCCTGGTCGGGTCGCACGACCTCGTGGACGACGGCGTCGTGCCGGTGGCTCGGGTCGGTGTTCCACGGGCGGAGGTCGACGCGCCACAGCGGCACGTCGGCCTGACGGGCGTGGGTGAGGGTCGTCCCCGCACGGACGGCGAGCGGTCCCGGGTAGGACGCCGCTGGTCGGCCGAGGCGCGTGCTGGCCTCCAGGTAGCGCCCGGGCGCGACGCGCGAGTAGAGCCACCGGGAGGGGAAGTGGAGGCCGCCGGCGCCCGCGCGCTCTGCCCTGTCGAGCGAAGCGAGGAAGGCGTCGGGGTCGAGCATGACCTCGTCGGTGTCGAGCTGCAGGACCCAGTCCGCCCCGTCGGACGCGGCGTCGAGCGCGGACTGGCGCTGGTGGGTGTCGTTGTCGAGCGGGTGCTCGTCCAACCGCGCGAAGCGGCCCGGCGCCCGCACGCACTTGCCGTCGGTGTCGATCGTCTCGACGATGGCGAGGCACTCGTCGACGGGGAGCGGGGTGCCGGTCCACGAGGTGCGCGTCTCGTCGTAGGAGAGGACGACGCGGTCGACGAGGTGGTAGTAGGCGCTCAGGCTCGCGGCGAGGAAGCTCGGGTCCGCCAGGAGCACGTACGCGGAGACGCGCATCAGATGAAGTCCGCGAACTCGCGCTCGTTCTTCTGGAACACGAGCGTCCCGGCCAGGAAGATCAGGGGCGCCGCCACGAGCAGGGCCACGACCTGCCACGTCGGGGGGAAGTCCGTGCCGAGCAGGGACCAGCGGAAGCCCTCGAGGAACCACGTGACAGGGTTGATGTCGAAGAGCCAGCGCAGGTTCTCGGGGACGGACGAGAGCGCGTAGGCGACGGGGCTCGCGTAGAGCAGGATCTGCACGAGCCAGGGCAGCACGTAGCCGACGTCGCGGTACTTCACCATGTACGCCGCGGCCGCGAGACCGATGCCGGTCCCGACCAGGAGGATGAGCAGCACCCAGACGGGCAGCAGCAGCACCGCCCAGCCCGGGTTGATGCCGTAGACGAACAGGAGCACGACCGCGAGCGAGAGCGCGACGAGGAAGTCCAGCACGACGGACGCGAGGCTCGAGATCGGGACGAGGAGCCGCGGGAAGAAGACCTTCTGCACGAGCGACTGGTTGCCGACCATCGAGCCGGACGCGCGCCCGAGGGCACCGTTGAACAGGTTCCACGCGAGCATGCCGGCGAGCGTGAAGAGGAAGGTCGGGATCTTCCCCGTCGACAGCCCGGCGATCTCGCCGAAGACGACGGTGAAGATGCCCGCGCTCACGAGCGGCTGGGCGATCACCCACGTGATGCCGAAGATCGTCTGCCGGTACCGGACGATGACGTCGCGCAGGGCGAGGCGGACCGCCACCTCACGGGCGTTCCACAGCTCGCGCCAGGACGGCAGGTTGAGCCGACCAGGGGGCGTGATGACGGTGCGCTGGACCGTGTGCTCCACGTCAGACCCCCTCGTAGTCGAAGTTCACGAAGACCATGCCCTTCTCGGTGCTCGACTGCTCCGTGAACTCGGGGTAGGGCAGGTCGGGCAGCACCTCGAACCGCCACGCCCCCTCCCACGCGTCGAGCACGCCCGCCTGGCACGCGTACACGTCGACCGTGTACTGGCCGGGCTTGAGCCACAGGTCGCGGATCACGAGCCGGCCCTTCTGCGGCTTCTCCGGGTCGAACCACTTGCCGACGAGGCGCGAGTCGCACTGGGCGATCACCGTGCCCTGGTCGTTGTTGACGTGCATCGACACGAAGTAGGTCCCCACGAGCTTCTTGCTCGCGGGCGCCTCGAAGTCGACCACGATGTCCTGCGACGACTTGACGAACTCGTCCTCCATGCGGACGGACGACAGGCGGACCTTGCCGTTGCCGGGGCGCTTCTTGGGGTCCGACTGAGCGGCCGCGAAGCTCTCGAAGCTGTCCCGGTACGCCTGGAGCGTGCCCTCGACGGTGCCCGAGTACCGTAGCGTGCCGCGGTCGAGGAGCACGGCCGACGTGCACAGCGCCTGGACCGTCTGGAGCTGGTGGCTGACGTAGAGCACGGTGCGACCGCCCTGCGCGGCCTCGCGCATCTTCTGGATCGAGCGGCGCTGGAACTCGGCGTCGCCGACGGCCAGCACCTCGTCGATCGCCAGGATCTCGGTGTCGAGGTGCGCCGCGACGGAGAACGCGAGGCGCACGTACATGCCCGACGAGTAGCGCTTGACCGGCGTGGCGAGGAACTTCTCGATGCCGGAGAACGCGACGATCTCGTCGTAGCGCTTGTTGATCTCCTTGCGCGTCATGCCGAGGATCGCGCCGTTGAGGTAGATGTTCTCCTTGCCCGTGAGCTCGGGGTGGAACCCCGTGCCCACCTCCAGGAGCGACCCCACGCGGCCGTTGAGCTCGATGCGGCCGCGCGTCGGGGCGGTGACGCGCGTGAGGATCTTGAGGAGCGTCGACTTGCCGGCGCCGTTGCGCCCGACGATGCCGAGCGCCTCGCCGTGCGGCACCTCGAACGAGACGTCGTCGAGCGCGTCGAAGAGCGTGTACCTCTGCTTGCCGGTCGACCGGACCCACTGGATCGCGGCGGCTGCCGCGGTCGACGGTCGCTCGCCGAACGCACCGAGCCGGTACGTCTTGCCCAGCCCGGCGACGCGGATCGCGGGTTCTGTGGTCGCCTGCACAGATGAAAGATAGTCGTCCCCGCGGGGGTCCTGGCGGGGTCGATCGGGTGAATCACGTGCAGACCCGGACGAACGCGGGTGAAAGTGCGCGGGCGCCCTCGGAGCCGGGGCTCGCCGGTCCTACGATCGCCTGGACGGCACGCCGTGCCGCCTCACGAGGGCGAGGCCGCGGATGACATCGGACCAGGACGACGCCCGGGCGCACCGCCGCGCCGACGTCACCGCCGTGAGCGGCGTCGTCGCCGCGGTCGCG
>DATGOB010000092.1:0-3337 GCA_036010205.1 Promicromonospora sp.
CGGGGCCGACCCGGTCCGTCCCGGACGCTCCTGGGCCGGGTCCGCAGGGGCGGGGTCGGTGGTGGGGCGCCGCTGCCGGACCGCGTTGGCCGCCGCCGCGGCCGCGTGACTAGGATTGACGGCGACCGTGACCGCTCCGACGACGGAGAGCACCCATGTCCCTGCAGGACCCGCCGACCGCGCTGCGCGTCGGCATCGTCGGCACCGGGGGGATCTCCCGGGCCCATCTGCCCGGCTGGCAGGCGCTCGGCGCCGAGCTGCACTGCACCAGCCCCGAGGGCGCCGAGGCGTTCGCCGCCGAGGCCGGTGCGCGCGTGCAGCCGGACCTCGATGCGTTGCTCGCGGCGGTGGACGTGGTGGACGTCTGCACCCCCACCCCCTCGCACCCCGGCATCGTCCGCGCCGCGCTCGACGCGGGGAAGGACGTGCTCTGCGAGAAGCCGCTCGCGCTGACCGGCGAGGAAGCGCGAGAGCTCGTCGCGCACGCCGAGAACGTCGGCCGCCGGCTGTTCCCCGCGCACGTCGTGCGCTGGTTCCCGCAGTACGCCGCCGCGAAGCGCGCCGTCGACACGGGCGCGATCGGCACCCCCGCCGTGCTGCGCTTCGAGCGCACCGGCGCGCTGCCGGACCGGGACTGGTACGCCGACGAGGAGCGCTCCGGCGGCATCGTGATGGACCAGATGATCCACGACATCGACCAGGCGCTCTGGCTCGCCGGCGACGCGGAGTCGGTCCACGCCCGCCAGCAGGTCGCCTCCTCCGACCCGGCCGTGCGCACCGCCCACGTGGTCCTCACCCACCGCTCCGGCGCGCTCAGCCACTGCCGCGGCTTCTGGGGACCCGAGGGCACCCGTTTCCGCTACACCTTCGACCTCGCCGGCGATCGCGGCCGCCTCCGGTACGACAGCGCCGGCGACGCCGCCATCACCTTCGACGACGTCGCCTCGGCCCGGCAGGCGGGCGGTGACGGCTTCCTGCCCGACGTCTCCACCATGGAGGACCCCTACGCCGCCGAGATCGCCGAGTTCGCCCGCGCGGTCACCGTCGGCGGCGCCACCCGCGTCGAGGCGGCCGACGGCGCCCGCGCCGTGGAGGTCTCCCGCGCCGCCCTCGACTCCCTGCGCACCGGACGGAGCATCCCATGCTGAACGCCCCAGGTCAGGACACCGCGATCGCATCGTCCGACGCCCCGCTGCGCGTGGCGCTGATGAGCTGCGCCCACACCCACGCCTTCTCCTACGCGGCGCTGCTCGAGGCCCGAGCCGACGTGGACCTCGTCGTCGCCGACCCCGACGGCTACGGGGACGTGCGCGGGGTGCGGGTCGTCGGCAGCTACCAGGACGCCTGGGAGGCCTGGCCGGAAGGCCCCGACGCCATCGTCGTCACCAGCGCGAACGCCCACCACCGCGAGCTCGTTCTCGAGGCCGCTCGCCGCGGCGTGCACGTGCTGTGCGAGAAGCCGCTCGCGACCGCCGTGGCCGACGCCGAGGAGATGGTCGCGGCCTGCCGTGAGGCGGGCGTGGTGCTGATGACCGCCTTCCCCGTCCACTTCTCGCCCGCCGTCCAGGCGCTGCGCGGCGCGGTCGCCGACGGCACCCTCGGCGAGATCGTCGGCCTGACCGGCACGAACAACGGCAAGCTCCCCGCGGGGCGTGACTGGTTCACCGACGTCGAGCTCGCCGGCGGCGGCTCCCTCGTGGACCACACCGTGCACCTCGCCGAGATCCTCGACTCCGTGCTCGGGGAGCCCGAGAGCGTCCACGCCGTCTCCAACCGGATCCTGTACGCGGACCGTGCGGGGGAGGGCGCCGAGACCGGCGGGCTCGTCACTCTTACCTATGCCTCCGGCGTCGTCGCCACCATCGACTGCTCCTGGTCGATGCCGGCCGACGCGCCCACCTGGGGCGGGCTCACCCTCCAGGCCCTTGGCACCGGCGGTCAGCTCCAGATCGACGCCTTCGCCCAGCACGTGGGCGGGCCCGGCCAGTGGCTGCCCTACGGCACCGACCTCGACGCCCTGCTGCTGGACGCCTTCCTCGACGCCGTGCGCGCGGGCGAGGCGGTGGAGCCGACGGGCGAGGTGGGGCTGCGGACCGTCCGCATCGTCGCCGCCGCGCAGGAGTCCGTGCGGACCGGGCAGCCGGTGGCGCTCGCGGGGGTCTGACGGAGTTGGGTCGGGTTCGTCACCGCCCCAGGTCGCGCTCCAACACCGGGGCGAGGCGGAAGGGGATCAGCTCGCCCATCGCGAGCGAGGTGTCGGTGCGGATCACGCCGTCGCAGCCCAGCACCAGCTTGTTGACCCGGTAGAGGTCCTCGGCGTCCCGGCACACGCAGCGCACCAGGATGTCGTTCAGCCCGGAGAGCCCGTGCACCTGCACCACCTCGGGGATGTCCCGCAGCTGTGCGATGACCTGCTCGAGCTTCGGCTGGTCCACCTGCGTCTCCATGAACACGGTCAGCGGGTAGCCGAGCGAGGCGGCGTGCAGGCGCCGGTCGTAGCCCTGCAGCGCCTGCCCCGCCTCGAGCGCTGCGAGGCGCGCCTGGACCGTGTTCCGGGAGAGCCCCAGCTTCTGCGCGACCGAGACGATGGTGGCCCGCGGATTCTCCGTCATCGCCAGCAGGATGCGACGGTCAGTGTCATCGACGATGTGCATAGTGCACGATCCTACGGCACCGTAGCCAGGATTGTTGAGCATTCTGCACTCATTCGGGACAAGTGATTGTTCGTCCTGCACGTGCGGCGTAGCGTGGACGGGGACGATGACGTCCCCACGGCACCACACCCCGGTGCCCCCTCGGTGCTCACGAGGCGCCACGGATCTTGGAGGTCCGCATGTCGACGACGATGTCCGCCGGCTCCACCCGGCCACCCCGGGACGCCCGGCCCAGCACGCAGCACCCCGCCGCGCCCGCACGTGGCGCGGCCGAGCCCGATCACGACCCGACCGCTCCGGACCCGGCCGAGCCCGACCACGTCCTGGCCGGCGCCCTCGACCAGCCCCTGCGACTCCTCGCCGAGGACGGCACCCGCCGCTCCGACGCCCAGCTCGACCCCTATCTGCGGGACGTCGACCAGGAGAAGCTCGTCGCGCTGCTGCACGACATGACCGTGATCCGCGCGCTCGACGACGAGGCCGTGGCCCTGCAGCGCCAGGGCGAGCTGGGGCTCTGGCCGCCGCTGCGCGGTCAGGAGGCGGCGCAGATCGGCCTCGCCCGCGCCCTGCCGGAGACCGACTTCTTCTTCACCTCCTACCGCGAGAACGGCATCGCCTGGTGCCGCGGCGTCGAGCCCGCCGAGATGCTCTCCGTCTGGCGCGGCACGACCCTGTCCGGCTGG
>DATGOB010000093.1:0-7671 GCA_036010205.1 Promicromonospora sp.
GAGACGTCCGGCAAGATCAGCGCCGACGTCTGCAGCGCCTGCCACCCGTTCTACACGGGCAAGCAGAAGATCATGGACACCGGCGGCCGCGTGGCCCGGTTCCAGGCGCGCTACGGCAAGAAGGCCGAGAAGTAGCGACCCTGCAGCGCCGGTGGTCCGGCCCGACAACCTCTCCAGGGGCAGTCGGGCACGGACCACCGGCGCTGTCGTCTGTCCTGCCGAGTCCTCCCGTGGAGTCACCGTGACCGAAGCCTTCGCCGCCGTCGGACCGCTGCTGAGCGAGCACGCCGAGATCGAGGCGGCGCTGGCCGACCCGGCCGTGCACGCCGACGTCGGCCGTGCCCGCACGCTGGGCCGCCGCTACGCCGAGCTCAACCAGGTCGTGGGCGCGTACCGCGCCTGGCAGCAGGCGCACGACGACGCCGAGGCCGCCGCGGAGCTGGCGACGGAGGACGCGTCCTTCGCCGAGGAGCTGCCGGCCCTGCGTGCGGCGGAGGCGGCCGCGGAGGAGAAGCTGCGCCGCGTGCTGGTCCCGCGCGACCCTGACGACGGCCGCGACGTCATCCTCGAGATCAAGGCGGGGGAGGGCGGCGAGGAGTCGGCGCTGTTCGCCGGCGACCTGCTGCGCATGTACCTGCGCTACGCCGAGCAGCGCGGCTGGTCCACGCAGCTCCTCGAGGCCACGGAGTCGGACCTCGGCGGCTACAAGGACGTGCAGGTCGCGATCAAGGCGAAGGACGTGCAGGGGCCCGAGGACGGCGTCTGGCACAGCCTCAAGTACGAGGGCGGCGTGCACCGCGTGCAGCGCGTGCCCGTCACGGAGTCGCAGGGCCGCATCCACACGTCCGCGGCGGGCGTGCTGGTGTTCCCCGAGGTCGACGACCCGGGCGAGCTGCAGATCGACCAGAACGACCTGCGCATCGACGTCTACCGCTCGTCGGGGCCGGGCGGGCAGTCGGTGAACACGACCGACTCGGCCGTACGCATCACGCACCTGCCCACGGGCATCGTCGTCTCGATGCAGAACGAGAAGTCGCAGCTGCAGAACCGGGAGCAGGCGATGCGTGTGCTGCGCGCCCGCCTGCTGGCGGCGCAGCAGGAGGCCGCGGCCGCGGAGAACGCCGAGCTGCGGCGATCCCAGGTGCGCACCGTGGACCGCTCGGAGCGCATCCGCACGTACAACTTCCCGGAGAACCGGATCGCGGACCACCGCACCGGCTACAAGGCCTACGACCTGGACCAGGTGCTCGACGGTGACCTGGGCCCGGTGGTGCGGTCCGCGATCGAGGCCGACGAGGCCGCGCGGCTCGCCGAGGCCTCCGGTGCCTGAGGCGCCCGCCCGCGGCACGTCCGCGACTCCGCTGCTCGCGCGGGCCCAGGGTGCGCTCGCAGCCGCGGGTGTGCCGTCGCCGCGGCCCGACGCCGAGACCCTGCTCGCGCACGTGCTCGGCGTCGACCGCTCCGAGCTCCTCCGGCGGACGCTGCTCGGGCACGACGTGCCGCCGGACGCGGTGCGCGCGTTCGAGGACCTGGTCGCCCGCCGTGCGGCGCGCGAGCCGCTCCAGCACCTGACCGGTCGCGCCGCCTTCCGCCACCTCGAGCTCGCGGTGGGGCCCGGCGTGTTCGTGCCGCGCCCCGAGACCGAGCAGGTGGCGCAGGTCGCCGTCGACGAGGCGGTGCGGGTCGGTGCGGGCGCCGTCGTCGTCGACCTGTGCACCGGGTCGGGCGCCATCGCGCTGGCCGTGGCCACCGAGGTGCCCGGCGCGCGCGTGCACGCCGTGGAGCTCGACCGGGAGGCGCACGCGTGGGCCGAGCGGAACGTGTCGGCCGTGCGCGGGGGCGCCCCCGAGCCGGTGGTCCGCCTCGTCCGGGGCGACGCGCGGACGGCGCTGCGCGACCTCGACGGTGCGGTCGACGTCGTGGTCTCCAACCCGCCGTACGTCCCGTCGGACGCGGTGCCGACGGACCCCGAGGTCGCGGGCCACGACCCCGCGGTCGCGCTGTACGGCCTGGGACCCGACGGGCTCGAGGTGCCGCGGGGAATCACCGTCGCGGCCGCGCGCCTGCTGCGTCCCGGCGGGCTCTACGTCATGGAGCACGCCGAGGTGCAGGCGGCGGCGGCGCGCGCGATGGTCGCGGCGGCGCGCGCCGAGGACGACCTGCCCGCCTTCACCGAGCCGGAGACGCGCACCGACCTGACCGGCAGGCCCCGGATGGTCGTCGCGCGCCGCCGACGCCCCGAAGCGTGAAAGACTGGTCCGCGTGAGTGTGCCTGTGCAGCCTGTGCTCGACGCCACCGACCCCCAGACCTGGGGCCCCGCGATCGACGAGGCGGTGAATGCGATCTCCCGTGGCGGGCTCGTGGTGCTGCCCACCGACACCGTGTACGGCATCAGCGCCGACGCCTTCGACAAGGAGGCCGTCGCGGCGCTGCTCGCGGCCAAGGGCCGCGGCCGCCAGATGCCCCCGCCGGTGCTCGTGGGCGACGTCGCCACGCTCGACGGCCTCGCCACCGACGTGCCGGAGGACGCCCGCAGGCTCGTCGAGGAGTTCTGGCCCGGCGGCTTCACGGTGATCCTGCGCGCGCAGCCGTCGTTGCAGTGGGACCTCGGTGACACGGGTGGCACCGTCGCGCTGCGCATGCCGGACCACCCGGCCGCGCTCGCGCTGCTCAAGCGGACCGGCCCGCTCGCGGTCTCGAGCGCCAACCGCTCCGGCAGCCCCGCGGCGCAGGACGTCGCCGACGCGCGGCGCCAGCTCGGCGACTCCGTCACGATCTACCTCGACGGCGGCCAGGCGCCCGGGGGCGTCGCCTCGACGATCGTCGACGCCACCGGCCCGACGCTCCGGGTCGTGCGCGAGGGCGCCGTCCCGCTCGAGGAGCTGCGTCGCGTCGCCGACGTCGAGGGTCTCGACGCGCCGGCCGAGCCCGCGGCGGGTGACCCGGAGGACGACGAGTGAGGGTGTACCTGCTCCTGATGCTCGTGGCCGCCGCGGTCACGTTCCTGACCACGCCTTTCGCCCGCTGGGTCGCCCTGAAGACCTCCGCCATCTCCGCTGTGCGCGCCCGCGACGTGCACCTCGTCCCGACGCCGCGGCTCGGCGGCCTCGCCATGCTGATAGGGCTCGTCGTCGCGGTGCTGCTGGCGTCGCAGATGCCGTTCCTGTCCGGCGTGTTCGAGCCGGGTGAGGTGTCCCAGGTGTGGGGCATCGTCGGCGGGGCCGCGATCGTGTGCGCGCTGGGCTGGGCCGACGACAAGTGGGACCTCGACTGGGTCACCAAGCTCGCGGGCCAGGTGCTCGCCGCCGGCTTCATGGCGCTGCAGGGCGTCCAGCTCATCACGCTGCCGATCGCGGGGACGACGATCCCGTCGTCGCGCATGTCGCTCGTGGCCACGGTCCTCGTCGTCGTGGTCGCGATGAACGCCGTGAACTTCGTGGACGGGCTCGACGGGCTCGCCGCCGGCCTCATCGCCATCGGCGGCAGCGCGTTCTTCCTCTACACCTACCGGCTGACCGCCGAGGCGACCCCCGACGACTACGCGAGCCTCGCCTCGCTCGTGCTGGCGGCGCTCGTGGGCGTCTGCGTCGGCTTCCTGCCGCACAACTTCTTCCCGTCGCGCATCTTCATGGGCGACGCCGGGTCGATGCTCATCGGCCTGGTCTTCGCCGGCGCGGCGATCACCGTGACCGGCAACGTGCAGCCGGACGTCATGACGGGCGCCCAGTCGCTGCCCGCCTTCATCACCCTGCTGCTGCCCGTCGCGGTGCTCATGCTCCCGCTGCTGGACATGGGCCTGGCCGTCGTGCGGCGGCTCGCGGCCGGCAAGTCGCCCATGGCCCCGGACCGCATGCACCTGCACCACCGCATGATGGCCCTCGGCCACTCGCACCGGCGTGCCGTGGTGATCCTCTACGTCTGGACCGCGGTGTTCGCGTTCAGCGCCGCCGCGCTGGTGGTCTGGGACTGGGAGGTCGTGCTCGTCTGGACCGGCGTGTTCGCCGTGCTCGCCCTGCTGGCCACCCTGGGCCCGCTGCGGCACCGCGGCCGCTTCCTGGACGACGACGTCGCGCTGTCGGGCCAGGTGCCCGCCGTCGCCGTCGAGCAGGCCGTCGAGCTGACGGCGCCGGGCGAGCCCATGACCGTGCAGAGTGCACCGACCCCCAAGGAGACCGTCGAATGACCGAGCAGGTACCCCCGCACGCCGCGCGCGGAGCGGAGCAGGCGATGCTGCGCACCGCCCTGCGGGACAGCCTCGTCCTGGTGGCGGGCCTCGCCGTCCTCGGCTCGGCGGCGGGGCTGCTCGTCGCCGGCGTCCCGGGCCTGTGGGGCGCGCTGATCGGCGCCGCGCTGGCCGCGTTCTTCTGCGGCGCCACCGTGCTGTCGATGCTGTGGACGGTCGGCAAGGGGGCCGTCACGATGGGCGCCGTCGTCATGGGCGGCTGGATCGCCAAGATGGTCGTGCTGATCGTCGTCATGGCGGTGCTCACGCAGTTCGACTTCTTCGACCGCGTGGTGCTGTTCGTCGTGCTCCTGCTCGGTGCCGTCGGGTCCGCGCTGCTCGACTACCGCGCCGTCCGTAATGCCCGGATCACGTATGTCGACCCGGAGGCGGGCGCCTGAGGCCGGTCGCGCGGGCGGCCGCAGGCCGTCCGCGGGGGTGCCGCGAGGTTGCGCAATAAGTCACAAGGGGCCGCGCCATGCCGTTCCGCGGCAAGATTCACACCGCGGATAGGTTAGGCTTACGACGAATCCATGACGGCCAGGCCCGATGGCGCGCCCGTTCCGCCCCGATGCGGTGACGCGCGCCGGGCCTAATGACCACCTGGGAGTCCTTCTGTCCACGTATGCGACGTCCGCCATCCTCGCCGCCGCCGGAGGCCACGAGGGTGAGGGCGGCTTCCACACGCCGTCGATCGCCGACTTCTTCCCGTCGGGAATCCTCTTCGAGGGCACCATCTTCCAGATCGACCGCATCTGGATCATCCGCATCGTCGCCACGCTGGTGCTGCTTTCGGTCTTCGTGATCGCCGCGCGCCGGGCGAAGGTGGTGCCGGGCCGGTTCCAGGCCGGGGTCGAGTTCCTGCTCGGCTTCGTCCGGGTGCAGATCGCCGAGGAGATCCTGGGCAAGGAGAACGCCCGGCGGTTCGTCCCGATGCTCACCACGATCTTCCTGACCATCCTTGCGTTCAACGTGACGAGCGTGATCCCCGGCCTGAACCTGGCCGGGACGTCCCGCATCGGCGTTCCGCTGCTGCTCGCGCTCTGGGTGTTCGTCACCTACTGGGCCGTCGGCATCCGCAAGCACGGTCTGGGCGGGTACCTCAAGGCGAACCTGTTCCCGCCGGGGGTCCCGTGGCCGATCTACTTCATCCTGACGCCGATCGAGCTGCTGCAGCTGCTGATCATCCGGCCGGGCTCCCTGGCCGTGCGACTGGTCGCCAACATGGTGGCGGGGCACATCATGCTCGTGCTCTGCTTCGCGGCGACCCAGTTCTTCCTCATCGACTCGGCCGGTTCCGGCCTCATGGGGTTCGGGGTGCTCACGCTCCCGGCAGGCATCTTCGTGACCCTGTTCGAGCTCCTGGTCGCGTTCCTGCAGGCCTACATCTTCGCCCTGCTGGCCGCGGTCTACATCAACATGTCGCTGGAGGAGGAGCACTGACGGTGCTCCTTCCTCCGGGCGGCGCCTCATAGCCTCACCTGGAAACCCGCGACGGGCGCACCAGCGCCTTCGCACACCACGCGACGCCGGACCACACCGGTCCGGCGCCCAACGGAAGGAAGACGCAAGTGGACGTCACCACTCTCGCCGAGGTCACCGGTAACCTGAACGCTGTCGGCTACGGCCTCGCCGCCACCGGCCCGGGTATCGGTCTCGGCATCCTGATCGGCAAGACCATCGAGGGCATGGCCCGCCAGCCCGAGGTCGCCGGCCAGCTCCGCGCCACCATGTTCCTGGGTGTCGCCTTCGTCGAGGTGCTCGCGCTTCTCGGCCTGGTCGCCGGCTTCCTCTTCCCCGCCGCGTGATGGCTGCGCTCCCGGGCGCTGCCGCCGTGATGGCAGCAGACGAGGAGCCCGCGGGCATCGACCTGTTCCTGCCCGCCGGGTACGACCTGCTCTGGTCGGCCGTGATCCTCGTGGTCATCGCCGCCGTGTTCTACAAGCTCGTCCTTCCCCGCATGAACGCGGTGCTCGACGAGCGCGCCTCCCTCATCGAGGGCGGCATCGAGAAGGCGGCCGCCGCGCAGAAGCAGGCCGACGAGGCCCTGGCCAAGCAGCAGGAGCTGCTCGCCGAGGCTCGTGCGGAGGCCGCGCAGGTCCGTGAGGAGGCGCGCGCCGAGGGTGCCGCCATCGTCAAGGAGCTGCGCGCCAAGGCGAACGAGGAGGCGGAGCGGATCACCGAGACCGCGCACCGCCAGATCGAGGCCGAGCGGCAGTCCGCCGTGGTCTCGCTGCGCACGGAGGTCGGGTCGCTCGCGACCGAGCTCGCGTCGAAGATCGTCGGCGAGTCCCTCGAGGACTCGGCCCGGCAGTCGCGCGTGGTGGACCGCTTCCTCGACGAGCTCGAGGCGAGCCAGGCCGTGGCAAGCACCAAGGAGGCGTGATGCGGGGAACGAGCGGGGCATCGCTGAAGGCGGCGCAGGAGCGCTTCGAGCCGGTGCTGCGTGCCGCGGGTGCGGACGCGCTGACGCTGGGTGAGCAGCTGCTCACCGTGGTGTCGGCGCTGGACGACTCGGCCGCGCTGCGCCGCTCGCTCGCCGACCCCTCGCGCGACGGCGACGCCAAGGCCGGCCTGGTGGCGAGGCTGCTGGGCGGTTTCGACGAGCGCGTCGTCGACCTGGTCTCCGGCCTGGTCCGTTCCCGCTGGGCGGACGAGTCGGACCTGGCCGACGCCATCGAGCGCCTCGGTGTCGACGCCGTGCTGGCGTCCGCCGAGGCGCGCGCGACGCTCGAGACCGTGGAGGACGAGCTGTTCCGGGTCAGCCGGTCGCTCGACGGGCAGCGGGAGGCCAAGCAGGTCCTCTCCGACGCCACCACGGCACCGGAGCGCCGCGTGGCCCTCGTGGACGCGCTGGTCGCAGGCAAGGTCGACGAGGTCACCCTCAGCCTGGTCCGGCGGGCGACGGCGTCGCTGCGCGGCCGGCGGTTCGTGCAGACGCTCGGCTGGTTCGGCGAGATCGCGGCCGAGCGCCGCTCGCGTCTCGTCGCCACCGTGACCAGCGCGACCGTGCTGGCGCGCGCGCAGCAGGACCGCCTCGCGGCGATCCTCGAGCGCTCGTACGGCAGGCCCGTGCAGCTGAACGTCACCGTGGACCCCGCCATCGTCGGGGGCCTGCGCATCCAGGTCGGCGCGGACGTCGTCGACTCCACCGTCCTGTCGCGCCTTGCTGACGCCTCGCGTCGTCTGGCCGGCTGAAAACGTGAACAAGAACCTTCCGCCGCGGCTCTCGCGGCCACGACAGGAGAAGAGCAATGGCTGAGCTGACGATCCGGCCGGACGAGGTCCGGGCCGCACTGGACAGCTTCGTGAAGGCCTACGAGCCCCAGGAAGCTGCCGCCGAGGAGGTGGGCCGCGTCGCGTACGCCGCGGACGGCATCGCCCGCGTCGAGGGCCTCCCGGGCGTGATGGCCAACGAGCTGCTGCGCTTCGAGGACGGCACGCTCGG
>DATGOB010000094.1:0-4697 GCA_036010205.1 Promicromonospora sp.
GCCTGACGGTCGGCGTCGAGCGGCTGCGCCCCCGCGGCCGACTCGACCCGCGCGTAGGCGGGGTCGAGGCCGTCAGGCGCCACGCGCCACACCAGCCCCGACTGCCCCTCCGTCATGCGCTCGAGACCGGGCACCGTGTCGAGCCGCGCGACGAGCTCCGCGCGCGCCTGGTCCTGCTCCGCCGACGCCGGCAGGAGCACGGCGCCCACGCCGAGGCGCCCGAGGCCGTCGCTCACGTCGGCGGACGTGCCGGAGACCAGGTCGGCGACGACCCGGGGCAGCTCGCCCTCGGACGCGCCGGGGTCCGCGGCCTGCCACGCCTCCACGACGACCGAGGAGTCGACCGCCTGCGGACCGTCCGAGCGCAGGGCCGCGTACTCGACCACCCCACCGGGACCGAGCTCGAGGCTGAGCACCCGGGCCTGGCGCGGGGAGGACTGCATCTGGCGGCCGACCGGCGGGACGACGGGCTGGGTCGTCGCGCGGACGTCGCCGACCCGGGCGTCGTCCCGGTCGAGCACGCCCGCCGTCCACGACGCCGCGGTGCCCAGCGGGAGCAGCGTCACGACGAGACCGAGGGCGACGACGGCACCCGACCGCCAGGGCGGGGCGTCGCCGTCGGGCAGCCGCGGCGCCCCGGCGAGCGCGGCACCGAGGAGCGCGAGCAGCGCGAGCGAGGTGCCCGCGCCGGGCCAGCCCGTCACCGGGGCGTCCGGCGTCGTCCCGGCGGCGACGACGGTCGAGCCGGCGAGGATGGCGGTCGCGAGGCCGAGCGCGGCGACGAACCACGCGCCGACGGCGAGGCGACGACCGCGGAGCACGGCCACGACGGCGAGCGCCACGACCACCGCCCCGGCCGCGAACGGCGCCCACCGCGCGAGCAGGTCGACAGCGCCCGAGCCGTCGAGCCCGAACCAGGCGCCCGGCGTCACGGGCAGGCCGAGGAGCAGCTGCCACGGCGGCGCGGCCGTGGCCGCGACGGGCGCACCGGGGTCGGCGAGCAGAAGACGCCACCCGCCGTCGCCCGCGGTCCTCGCCACGTGCACGAGGAACGGTGCGAACAGCACGAGTGCGGGGACCGGCACGAGGGCCAGGTAGCGGCGGTGGGCCGGCACCCCGACCGCGACCACCACGAGCACGAGCACGCCGACCGGGAGGAGCACGGGCGAGCCCGCGACGACGACGGCGAAGAGCAGGCCCGCGGTCGCGGCCGCGGCGAGCGACCCCGGCTCGCGCCGCGGGACCGGACGCGCGGCATCGGGCGTTGCCGGGGCGACGGCGTCGACGCGCTGCAGCCCGAGCGCCCGGACGATCGCGAGCGCGAGCCACGGCAGGGTGGCGTGCACGAGCACGGCGCCCACCCGCCCAGCGCCGACGGCGGCGAGCAGCGCCGGCGCGGCCACCCACACGAGGGTGGCCCACGCACGCGCCGGGACCGAGCGGACGAGGGTCCCCGCAGCGAACCAGGCGCCCAGCCCCGCTACGACGAAGCACGCCGGCACCAGGAGGTTCACCGCGGTCTGCGTCGCCCCGCCCGCGAGCAGGGAGGCGGGGACCAGCGCCGTCACGTAGGGATCGGCCGGCGCCGGGGCTCCGAGCCCGGTCGTGACCCACCCGGTCGTGGCGGCGCGCCAGACGTCGCCGAGCGTGCCCGTCGCGGGGAGCAGCGACCCGCCGACGAGGCGCCCGCCGGCGAGCAGCGCCCCCGCGAGCGGGCCGAACACGAGGGCCGTGAACGCCCCCAGGGCCACGACCGTCGCGACGAGCCCTGTCCGCCGCCGTAGGGCGAGGGCGCGCAGCTCGCGCCGCTCGATGTCCGTCGGGGCCCATGCGGTCCGCCGTTGCTCCGCGCGGGCCAGACGGCGGTCGCGACGCTCCGCGAGGACCTCGCGCCACGTGCCGCGGAGCGGACGCAGCGCACGACGCGGGAGCCTGCGGGTGCGTCGCGCGGCGCGCCGCGCGCGCCACACGGGCCCGACCCGGACGAGCGCCCACAACGGAGCGAGCAGCTCGTCCCGGGCGTGGCCGGGCTGCTTGACGAGCAGCCGGTAGGCGGCGTGGAAGGGCGCGCCGAGGACCGTCGCGAGCGCGACGAACGGCAACCACGGCGCAGCGACTCCGACGAGCCGCGCATGAAGCTGCGACCGGCGCCGTGCGGCGGACGAGGAGTCCGGATCGGGCGCGGGGAGCGCGCTCGTCCCGCGTCGTCGGTCGCGCAGGCCGAGGAGGGACGCCTGCGCGTGCCGCACCACCGCGGACGGCACGACGATCACGCGGTGCCCGGCGAGCCGCGCCCGGCGGCACAGGTCGAGACCGTCGCCGAACGGCCCGTACTCGGGGTCGGTCCCGCCGAGCTCCTGCCACACCGTGCGGCGCACGAGCGCGCCCGCGAGCCCGACGGCGAGCACGTCGTCGCGCGCGTCGTGCTGGCCCTGGTCGATCTCGTCGTCGTCGATCCCCGTCATCCGCCGCCCCAGGGGCGTCGTCGTGACGCCGACCTCGACGAGGCGGCTCGCCGTGCCCGGCTCGAACGGCGCGGCGGGATCGGTTCCTCTGCCCACCGTCCAGCGCTCCTGCTTGGGTCCCGCCACCGCGACCGCGGTCGAGTGCTCGACCGCGCGCAGGAGCTCGGCGAGCGCATCGGGCGCGGGGGCCGAGTCGTCGTGGAGCAACCAGAGCCACGTGCCCGGCTCGACGTGCGCGAGCGCGGTGTCGACAGCGTCCCCGAACGAGCGGGCCCGCGGGGCCGCGACGAACCGCGCGTCCCCCAGCTGGAGGCCCTCGTGCTCACGCGTCGCGTCGCCGGTCGCGGCGTCGACGACGACGACCGCGTGCGGGCTCGTCGTCTGTGCGCGCAGCGCGGCCAAGGTGTGCGCGAGGAACGGCGTGCTCCCGCGTGTCACGACCACGGCCGTGACGGTCGTGACGACGGGCAGCGCCCCGGTGACGGCGGCGACGATCTCGGGCGCCGCGACGACGCCCGGCACCGCAGCGGCACGCGCGGCCGCCCCCGGCGTGAGGTCGCCGGGGCGGGCGCTGCGTGCGGACGTGGTGAGGTCGGAGGAAGTCATGTCCCGTCGATCATGCGACGGACACGGCTCCGGGCGCGGCATTTGCGCGCCCCGGTGTGGCGGGGTGTCGTGACCCCGTCACGGTGCGGCCCGACGACGGGCCCGAGGTGGGCTCGTCGTCAGACGACTCGGCGCTTGAGCTTGCGGCGCTCGCGCTCCGAGAGACCGCCCCAGATGCCGAACCGCTCGTCGTTCTCGAGCGCGTACTCCAGGCACTCCGCGCGGACCTCGCAGCCCGTGCAGACCTTCTTGGCCTCGCGCGTGGACCCGCCCTTCTCCGGGAAGAAGGCCTCCGGGTCCGTCTGGGCGCAGAGCGCGCGCTCCTGCCACCCCATGAGCGAGTCGTCGACCGGCTCGCCGAAGAGCGGCAGCACCGGTGCCACGCGCTCCACCTCTCGTTCAGCGTCGGAGGGGAAAGCCCCTCCCGTCCCGTCCAGCATGTTCCACATCGTGCGCCCCTTCATGCCGTTCGCCGGGCCTCGTGGCGAGAACCCCGCCGGAAACTGCATTGAGGAAATTACACGCGTGTCGTCCGCGGGCGTCAAGCCGAAATGTGATAGCGACGAGGAGGCGAGGGGTGAAATTCCGACATGTCGGGACGCGATATCAGCACTCTAGGGTGGAGTCCATGGTGACCGCTCCCCATCCCCTCGGACCTCGCAGCGACCGCCCCGCGCACGTCGCTGACCTGCTGCATCTCCTCACCCGGGACCCGGGCCGGCCGCGTCTGACGTGGTACGGCGACGACGGTGAGCGCGTCGAGCTCTCCGGCGCCGTGCTCGAGAACTGGGTCAACAAGACGACCAACCTTCTCGTCGAAGAATTCGACGCGGGCCCCGGTACACGAGTCGTCCTCGACCTTCCCGTGCATTGGCGCACGGTCGTCTGGGCGTTGGCTGTATGGCGCGTCGGAGCGACGGTCGTGCTCGTGGCCGCCGAGGACGACGCTACGACGGGTCGCGGCACCGCGCGACCGGACGTCGTCGTGACGACGCGCCCCGACCGCTGGGCCGGCACCCGTGCCGAGCTCGTGGCCGTCTCCCTGCCCGCGCTGGCACGGCGCTACGACGGCGACCTCCCGGCGGGCGCCGTCGACGCCGCGTCCGCCGTCATGACGTACGGGGATCAAGTCGGCTGGTCTCCGGAGCCGGGCCGCGGGACGGCCGCGCTCGAGACCGCCGCGGGGATCGTCGCCTTGCACGCCGACCTCGTCCTGGGGTCCGTGCCCCCGGAGGGTGCGACCCCGGGCGCCCGCGTCCTGGCACGGGGCGGGACCACCCTCGAGGAGGCGCTCCGCGCGGTGCTCGGCGTCCTGGCCGACGACGGGTCGGTCGTCCAGCTCTCCTGCGGCCGGGCACACGCGCTCGCCGCGGACGCGGAGGCGCTCTCCCGGCTCGTCGCCGCCGAGCGCGTCACGGTCTGGTGACGCCAGCGGCGCGCACCTCCGGGGTGCGCGCCACCACCGGACTATCGCTCAGAGCGCGTCACGGCGCGTCAGCCCTGGCGCATCTTCTCGACGACGGAGTGCGACTCGCCGTCCGCGATGACGACACCCTTCTCGAGCAGGACACCGCGGTCGCACAGGTCGGCCACCATGTCGAGGTCGTGGCTGACGATCACGAGCGT
>DATGOB010000095.1:0-2106 GCA_036010205.1 Promicromonospora sp.
GCGGCTCCGTCGGATCGAGGCGGTGACGGACACCGCCCTCGGTCACCTCGGGGTCGAGGAGATGCTGGCCGAGGTGCTCGAGCGGGTGCGTGACCTGCTCGAGGTCGACACCGCCGCCGTGCTCCTCCTCGACGCGTCCCGCCGGTACCTCTTCGCGACCGCCGCCCGCGGCATCGAGGAGGAGGTGAGCCAGGGGGTCCGCATCCCGCTCGGAAGGGGTTTCGCCGGGCAGATCGCGGCGAGAAGAGCCCCGGTCGCCCTCGAGCACGTCGACCACTCGAACGTCGTCAACCCGATCCTGCGCGACCGGGGCATCCGCTCCCTCCTCGGCGTCCCGCTGATGGCGGGCGGCGAGGTGATCGGCGTCCTGCACGTCGGCAGCCTCACCAGCAGGCACTTCTCCGAGGACGAGATCGAGCTGCTCGAGCTCGCCGCCGAGCGTGTCGCCTTCGCCACCCAGGCGAGGCAGGTCCGGGTGACCCGCTCGGCCACCGCGACCCTGCAGCGCAGCCTCCTGCCCGCGGAACTGCCGTCCGTGCCGGATCTGGACTTCGCCTCCCGGTACGCGCCGGGGGGAGGCGGCGACGTCGGGGGCGACTGGTACGACGTCTTCGACGTCCCGTCGGGCCACGTCTTCGTCGTCGTCGGCGACGTGGCCGGGAGCGGAATGGCGGCCGCCGTCGCGATGGGCAGGCTGCGCACCGCCCTGCGGTCCTACGCCCTCCAGACCGTCGACCCGGCCGAGGTGCTCGCGCGTCTCGACGGGCACGTCCGGCACTTCGAGCGCGGGATCATGGCCACCGTCCTGTGCGCGGTCCTGGCGCCGTCCCACGGCAGCCTGCTCGTGTCGAGCGCGGGCCACCCGCCCCCGCTCACCGCCGCACCCGGTGGTGACGCCGAGGTCGTCGACATCCCGCCCGACCTGCCGCTCGGCGTCGACCCGTCGTACCCGCGGCGCACCACGCCGCTGCCGCTCGCCCCCGGGCACGCGCTGTTCTGCTACACCGACGGCCTGATCGAACGGCGGGGGTACCCACTGGACGACGGGATCGAGCGGTTGCGCGCGTCCCTCGTCCCCGGGCCGGCGGACGAGATCTGCGCGAAGGTGATGTTCGAGCTGCTCGGCGCCATCCCGGCCGACGACGACATCGCCGTGCTCATGGTGTCGCGGCTGATGCCGGACGCCGTCGCGCAGCGGGAGCAGGGGTGACGGTCGACGAGCTGGTCGTCGAGTTCGCGCTGGTCCGCCTCGACCACCCGGGCCTCGACCTCGAGGAGGTCGCCGCCATGGTCGTCCGCCGGGCGGGGCCGGAGCTGATGCTGGAGTTCGCGGCGCGCAACCTCGCCGTGCGCGACGAACTGCGCGGCGGGGCGTTCGAGTCGGCCGTCGAGTACGTGCTGCGCACCGTGCTCCTGCTGCGCGACGACGGTCAGTAGGCGCGCCCGACCAGCACCGCGTGCCGCGCGGGCCCGCCCGTCACCACGCAGGTGGCAGACGGCGGTTCGGCGTCGACGATGCAGCGGATCGTCGCGCCGGTGCGCTCGCGCAGCGCCTGCTCCGACTCCTCGGTGCCCGACCACGCGGCGAGGAACAGCCCGCCCTCGCCGACCCGCCGGCTGAGTTCGTCGAGGTCGGTGACCGGGTGGGTGTGCTCCTCCCGGAACGCCCGGGACTGTTCGAGCAGGCGCCGCTGGATCTCGTCGAGGAGGTCGGTGGCGGCGCGCGCGGCCCCGTCGAGCGGCACCCGCTGCTTGCTGCGGTCGTCGCGGCGGACCAGCGTCGCCTCGCCCGCCGCGAGCTCGCGCTCGCCCAGCTCGATGCGGACCGGCACCCCCTTGAGCTCCCAGTCGACGCAGCGGCGCCCGAACGAGGTGTGCGTGCGGTCGTCGAGGTGGACGCGCACCCCCGACGCCCGCAGCTCGGCCTCGACCAGCCGGGCCGTGTCACCGTCGGTGCCCAGCTGCATGACCACCACCTGGTGCGGCGCGATCGTGGGCGGCAGGCGCAGCCCGTGGTCGTCGCCGTGGACCATGATCACGCCACCGATCATGCGCGTGGACGTGCCCCACGAAGTGGTGGCGACGTGGCGCCGCTCGCCGGCCGCG
>DATGOB010000096.1:0-10654 GCA_036010205.1 Promicromonospora sp.
CACAGGATGATCACCTGCGAGCGGAACAGTGTTCGCGTTCTACACGCTAAGCACGCGAGACGGACCTTGCAACGGGAATTGGATATCCGCTTTTGATGAGCACCCACTTTCACCCTGTGATAGTGGGGTGAAAATCCGAGCACGCTCCACCACGAACCGGACAGCGCCGACCCGGCGGTAGGCGGGCGTCGTCGTCGACCGCCCCCGCCGTGCCCACGCGGATCGTCTTCCACCCCGACGCTTCTTGGCTTTGACCGGCCGCAAAGCCGAGAAACGTCGGGGTGGAAGACGAGTGGGCGGGAGAGCCCGCCGTCCCCGGCCTGTCGAGATTCTTGACGTCGAGACATCCGGTAGCCTCGCGCCATGGAGCACCCGAGTCCCGCCGACGAGGTCGACCGCATCGTCGCCGCGTGGCACCACGTGCGCCCGGACCTCGAGCTGGAACCCCTCACGGTGTTCAGCCGGGTGTCCCGCCTGGCCCGCCACCTGGACCTCGCGCGGCGCACCGCCTTCGCCCGGCACAGCCTGGAGACCTGGGAGTTCGACGTGCTCTCGGCGCTGCGGCGGGCGGGCGAGCCCTACCGGCTCTCGCCGGGCACCCTCGTCACGCAGACGCTCGTGACCAGCGGCACCATGACCAACCGCATCGACCGCCTCGAGTCCCGGGGGTTCGTCGAGCGGCAGCGGTCCCCCGACGACCGTCGCGGCGTGCTGGTGCGCCTGACGGACGAGGGCCTCGCCCGCGTGGACGCCGCGATGAGCGACCTGCTCGACATCGAGGCGGGCGTGCTCAAGGCCCTCTCCCCGGGCGAGCGCCCGCAGCTCGCCGCCCTGCTGCGCACCGTGACGGCGCAGTTCGACGAGTAGGTCACCGGTCAGCCGGTCCGGCTGACCACGACCTTCTCGCGCCCGAGGCGGTCGGGCAGGAAGAACAGGTCGTCGGCGTCCACCACGTAGAGCGGCAGCTCGGCGGCCCGGGCGGGCCGGCCGTCGACGCCGGTGACCGTGAGCGCGACGTGGTCCGCCGCGATCCTGCCGACGTACCGCCACGTGCCCTCGAGCTCCTCGGGCGCGGGATCAGCCGGATCGGCCGGGGAACCGGACGCCTTCCCCAGCGCCCGCCGCACCGCTCGCGGCAGCGTGTCGAGCACCTCGTCGGGCACGCCGACGGCGGTGAACGTGCCGTCCTCGTCGAGCGCGACCCGGGTGCCGGTGCCGTCGGCCACGTAGGAGCCGACGAACTCCCGCTCGCTGTGCGTCCTGTCGAGGGCGTCGAGGACGTCGAGCGAGATGCCGCACCCCGTGAGCAGGACCGGCAGCGCCACCACCCCGGCGATCGCTGCCGCCGCACGGCGGACCTGACGGTGGTTCATGCGTGACCTCGGTTGTTCCGGACGTTCCGACCGGTCGCCCAATCTAGCGCCGACGCAGCGCCAGTTCCTGCGCACACCGTGGTACGACATGGACGCCCCCGGCGGCGCCCCGGCCGCTCACGCACAATGAACAGCATCATGAGCACCATCCGTGCCTCGTCCGGCGGCCTCGCGCTGCTGGTCGCGGTCCTCGCCTTCGCCCTCAACCTCCGCACCCCGATCACCTCCCTGCCGCCGGTCATGGCCGACGTCGCGACCGGGCTCGGCCTCGACCAGACCCTCACGGGGCTGCTCGTGGGCATCCCCGCCCTGTGCTTCAGCATCGTGGCGCCCGCCGCGTCGGCCCTCATCGCCCGGCTGGGCCCGTACCCCGCCGTGACGGTCGCCCTGCTGGGTGTGGTGGCGGGCACGCTGGTGCGGTCGGCGGGGTCGGGGACGACGGGCGTCGTTGCGGCGTTCGCCGGCACGGTGCTGCTCGGCGCGGCGATCACGGTGGGGAACGTGGTGGTGCCCGTCATCATCGCGCGCGACTTCGCCGACCGGACGGCTCCGGCGACGGGGCTCTACTCCTCGGTGATGAACCTCGGCTCGGTGCTCGCGACCTCGCTCACCGCGCCGCTCGCCGCGCTGCTCGGCTGGCAGGGCGCCGTGGCGTCGTGGTCGCTCATGGCCGTGGCGGCGCTCGTCGTCTGGCTGGTCACCACGCGCCGCGCCGGCCTGCCGCGCGCCACGCCCACCGACCCGGACCGGCCGGGCGCCGTACCCGGCCGGCCGGCACCGGAGCGCCCGGACGAGACCTGGACCGGCGTGCTGCGCCGTCCCCTCACCTGGGTGCTGTCCCTCGCGTTCGCCGGCCAGTCCTTCTCCTACTACGCGGTCACCGGCTGGTTGCCCGAGCTGCTGCGCGACCTCCTGGGGGTGTCCGTGACGACGGCCGGCAACGCGGCAGCGCCGTTCCAGGGCCTGGCGATCGCAGGCAGCGTGCTCGTGCCCCTCGTCCTGGCGACCCGCGCGCCGATGCGCGTCGCCGCCGTCGCCATGGGGGTGCTGTGGGCCGTGCTGCCCGCGGGGCTCCTGCTGGCCCCGCAGTGGTGGCTCGTGTGGGTCTGCCTGTCCGGCATCGCGCAGGGCGGCAACTTCGTCGTGATCTTCACCGTCGCGGCGCAGCGGTGCCGCACCGTCGCGCAGACCCGCCGCACCGTCGCGGCCGTGCAGACGGTCGGCTACGCGGTCGCCGCCACGGCGCCGTCGGTGATCGGCGCGGTCCACGCCGCCTCGGGCGGCTGGACGGCGGCGCTGCTCGTCATGCTCGGCTCGACGCTCACCCTGGGGGTCGCCGAGGTCGTCGCGACCCGGCGCCCGAGACCCCGCGCGACATAACAGGAACTTTTCCATTCTTGTTGAATCGTGGCAGGATCATTGCCTACCTTGCCGCTATGACGACATCTCTTGAGCCCACCGCAGTGCTCCCCACCCTCCGCGAGCACCTCCTGGTCGACGGCTTCGACCTCGTTCTCGACCTCACCCGGTCGCACGGCTCCACGCTCGTCGACGCGCGGGACGGCCGCGAGTGGCTGGACCTGTTCACGTTCTTCGCCTCGTCCCCGCTCGGCATGAACCACCCGGCGGTCGCCGACGACGCGGCGTTCCGCGAGGAACTCGCCGCCGCGGCCGTGAACAAGCCGTCGAACTCCGACGTCTACACGGTCGAGATGGCCCGCTTCGTCGAGACGTTCTCCCGTGTGCTGGGCGACCCGGCCCTGCCGCACCTGTTCTTCATCGACGGCGGCGCACTCGCCGTCGAGAACGCGCTCAAGGTCGCGTTCGACTGGAAGTCCCGGCACAACGAGGCGAACGGCCGCTCGCCCGAGCTCGGCACGCAGATCATGCACCTCGAGCACGCCTTCCACGGCCGGTCGGGCTACACGATGTCGCTCACGAACACCGAGCCGGGCAAGGTCGCCCGGTTCCCCAAGTTCGGCTGGCCGCGCATCCCCGCCCCGTACCTGGCCGAGGGCAAGGACATGGACGCCGCCGAGGCCGAGGCGCTGGCCGCCGCGCGCGCGGCGTTCGAGGCGAACCCGCACGACATCGCCGCGTTCGTCATGGAACCGATCCAGGGCGAGGGCGGCGACCACCACTTCCGGCCCTCGTTCCTCCAGGGCATGCAGCAGCTGTGCCGCGAGTTCGACGCGCTGTTCATCCTCGACGAGGTGCAGACGGGCGCTGGCATCACCGGGACGGCGTGGGCCTACCAGCAGCTCGGCGTCACGCCGGACGTCGTCGCCTTCGGCAAGAAGACGCAGGTCTGCGGCGTCATGGCGGGCGGGCGCGTCGACGAGGTGCCGGACAACGTGTTCGCCGTCTCCTCGCGCATCAACTCCACGTGGGGCGGCAACCTCACCGACATGGTGCGCTCCCGCCGCATCCTGGAGACCTACGAGGCCGAAGGCCTGCTCGACCGCGCGCGGTCGATGGGCAAGCGGCTGCAGGACGCCCTCGCCGAGCTCGCCACGCGGCACGACGGCGTGACCGACGTGCGCGGCCGCGGCCTCATGTGCGCGCTCACGCTGCCCTCGCGCGAGGTGCGCGACCGGGTGCTCGCCGCGCTCGCCGAGCAGAACGTCCTGCTGCTGGGCTGCGGCGAGCGGTCGGTGCGGTTCCGCCCGGCGCTGACCGTCGCGGCGGAGGACCTGGAGGCCGGCGTCGCGGCGCTCGACGAGGCGCTGGCCCGGGCGCTCGCCTGACGCTCAGCCCTCCTGCGCGCCGACGCTGTCGGCCATGCGCAGCAGCTGGTCGACCGTCGGCCCCGCGCTCCCCGTCGGGGTGCGGCCGACGGTCGACAGCAGCAGGTACGACCCGGCGTCGTCGGTCCACTCGACGCGCACCGGGCCGTAGCCGTTGTTGTCGACCCGGGTGACACGCGCCTCGCCGCGCGACTCGGGCAGGTCCTCCCACTCGACCGTCACGGTGTCGCCGGAGAGCTCGTCCGGCAGCTCGGACGAGCCGGGGTAGGCCACGTACAGCACCGCCGCCGCTGGGTGGCGCGCACCCGCCCGCACCTCCTCCGCCGGCCACGCCGGGTCCGGGCCACCGCCCAGCGTCTCGGCGTTCACGTCGCCCTCGAGCGGGTACGTGATCCAGGTGCCGAGGTGGTCCTCCGCCGTCGTGCGGCCGATACCGACGGAGATGTCGGCGGGGCACTCGACCACGGCACGCGTCACGGCGTCGGGCACCCAGTGGGGCTGGGGCAGGTCGGCCGCGCACGTGTCCGCCGTGAGGTCCGCCGCGTCGGCGGGTACGACCACCGGCTCGTCCTCGCGCGCGCCCAGCACGAGCGTGACGACGACGATGACGATCACGCCCAGCAGCGTCACCGCGCCGCCGAGCAGCCACTCGGGCCTGATCCTCGGCTCGTCGATCGTGGTGACCACGTCAGCCCCCGCACTCGATCTCGGTCACCGCGTCGCGCGACAGGGCGACGACCGCCTCCGAGGAGACGGGGCTGCGCGCGACGCCCGCCGGCACGACGGAGCCCCAGTCGCAGTCGTTCTCGGCGAAGTAGGTGACCCGTGCGCCGTCGGGCGACCAGTACCGGACGCGGTGGTCGGGGCCGCGGCACTCGAACCCCGGGTCGCAGACGCCGACGAGCAGGGCGCGCATCGTCACCCACGTGCTCTCGTCGACGCAGCCGGTCACCGGCAGCCCGTTGTACGCCTGGAACGCCTCGGCCGCGACCCGCGACGACGCGTCCCACGACCCGTCGACCGGCTCGAGGCCCGTGCTCGCGTACAGCACGTTCTGCGCCGCGACGACGGCGCCGCCCGACGTCGCGCCGCACTCGCCGACGGGGTCGTTGGACCGCCACACGGCGCTCGAGTGGACGGCCTGCACCACGGCGGCCACGATCAGCGCGGCGACCACCGTGCCGCCGCCGGCCTGCAGCCAGGTCCGGGTGCTGGGCATGTCGTTCGGCGCTCCTTCGTCCGCTCGCCCGGCCGGCACGACGGGCTTCCGGTGGCGAGCGTAACAATTTGCGCTTATACGACGGAAGCGACGCACCGGACAGGCGCGATCATCCGCGCGTGTCACGGTGGGAGTAAGGTCGAGCGCATGCTGCGGCCACTGGTCGGCCCGCCCCGCCTCGCACCCGGCGACACCGTCGCCGTCGTGGCGCCCTCCGGACCTGTCCCGACCGAGCGGCTCGACGCGGGCGTCGCCCACCTGCGGTCCTGGGGGCTCGACGTCGTGGTGATGCCGCACGTGCGCGACACCCACCCCGTGCACGGCTACCTCGCGGGCCCCGACGCCGCGCGGGCTGCGGACTTCCAGGACGCGTGGCTCGACCCCGACGTGCGCGCCGTGCTCGCCGTGCGCGGCGGCTACGGCGCGGCCCGCATGGTCGATCTCGTCGACTGGGACGCCCTCGCGGCGACCGACGCCAAGGCGTTCGTCGGCTCGAGCGACGGCACCGTGCTCCACCAGGCGGTCGGCCGGTACCTGGGGGTCGCCTCGCTGCACGCCCCGATGCCGGGCACCGCGGCGTTCCTCACCTCGCCCGCCGCGCGCGAGCACCTGCGCCGCGCGCTCTTCGAGCCGGACGACGCCTGCGTGCTCAGCGGCCCGCGCGCCCACCCGCTGATCGGCGGAACGGCGCGCGGCGTCACCACCGGCGGCTGCCTCTCGCTGCTGGCCACGACGGCGGGTATCGGCAGCCCGGCGCCGACCGCGGCGGGCGGCCTGGTGCTGCTGGAGGACGTCGACGAGCCGACCTACCGCCTCGACTCGTACCTCACCTACCTCCTGCGCCTCGGCTGGTTCGACGGCGCGTGCGGCGTCGTGCTCGGCTCGTGGCAGGACTGCGGCGCGGCCGAGCCCCTTGTCGCCGAGCTGCTGGGCCCGCTTGGCATCCCCGTGCTGGGCGAGCTCGGGTTCGGCCACGGGCCCGACCCGCTGACGGTCCCGCTGGGTGTCGAGGCGGTGCTCGACGCGGACGCGGGGACGCTGCGCCTCGTACAGCCCGCGCTGACCCCGCGCTAGCGGCCCGGCTCTGTCGTCTGACCCTCGAAGTACGTCTGCAGCACCACCGTGGTGCGGGTCGAGACCTGTGCGGTGCGCCGGATCCGCCCGAGCAGCTCCTCGAGCGCGCGCGGCGAGGCCACCCGGACCGTGAGCAGGTAGTTCGCGTTACCCGCCACCGAGTAGCACGACTCGATGCCCGGCATCCCACGCAGCCGGTCGGGGGCGTCGTCCTCCTGCGCCTGGTCCAGGGGCGTGATCTCGACGAACGCCGACAGGGGCAGGCCCACAGCCTCCGGGTTCACCACGGCGCGGTAGCCCGTGATGACGCCGCGCGCCTCGAGCTTGCGCACCCGCACCTGCACCGCCGACAGCGACAGGCCGGAGATCTCGGAGAGCACGGCGAGCGTCGTCCTGCCGTCGTTGCGCAGGGCGTCGACGAGCGCCCGGTCGATCGCGTCGAGCGGTCCCACCTCGTTCTCTGTCATCCCGCAACCTCCGCCGCTTCCAGCCAGGCCGACTCGAGCTCGTCGCGCTCCTCCGCGAGCTCGCGGAGCTCGGCGTCGAGCCGTGCGACGGCCTGGTAGTCCGTGGCCTGCTGCGCGATCTTCTCGTGCAGCTCGGCCTCCTTCTCGGCAATCTTCGCAAGACGACGCTCGATACGGGAGACCTCCTTCTTCGCAGCACGGATGTCGCGCTGCGAGACGGCCCCCTCGGGATCCCCCGCCGCGTCCCGCGGAGCGCCGGCGGATCCCGCGGACGCCACCGGCGCGCCGCCCGACCGCGCCTCCGCGCGCAGCCGCAGGTACTCCTCGACACCGCCCGGCAGGTCGCGGACGGTCCCGTCGCCGAGCAGCGCCACCTGCCGGTCGGCGACGCGCTCGAGCAGGTACCGGTCGTGCGAGACGACGACCAGCGTGCCCGGCCAGCCGTCGAGCAGGTCCTCCACGGCGGCGAGGGTGTCCGTGTCGAGGTCGTTCGTCGGCTCGTCGAGCAGCAGCACGTTGGGCTCGGCCACCAGCAGCCGCATGAGCTGGAGCCTGCGCCGCTCGCCGCCCGAGAGGTCGCGCACCGGCGTGTAGGCGCGCTCGCGCGTGAAGCCGAGCTTCTCCGTGAGCTGCGCGGCCGTGAGCTCCTTGCCGTCGACGACGACGCGCCCCTTCTCCTGCTCGATCACCTCGACGGCCGTCAGCCGCCCGAGCTCGTCGAGCTCCGCGACGTCCTGCGAGAGCTCCCGGACGTGGATCGTCTTACCCCGCTTGACCCGGCCGGCGTCCGGCTCGCGGCGCCCCGCGAGCAGCGCGAGCAGCGTCGTCTTGCCCGCCCCGTTCACGCCGACGACGCCGTAGCGGTCACCGGGTCCGAGCCGCCACGTCACGTCGTCGAACAGCACCTTGGCGTCCGGCGCGTCGGGGCCCGGCACGCGCACGCTGACCGACTCCAGGTCCAGCACGTCCTTGCCCAGCCGCCGCGTGGCCGTGCGGGCCAGCTCCATGCTGTCGCGCGGCGGCGGCTCGTCGGCGATGAGGGCGGCGGCCGCGTCGAGCCGGAACTTCGGCTTCGAGGTGCGGGCCGGTGCACCGCGGCGCAGCCACGCGAGCTCCTTGCGCAGCAGGTTGTCGCGCTTCTCCGCGGCCGCGGCCGCCTGCCGGGCCCGCTCGGCGCGCGCGAGGATGTAGGCGGCGTAGCCGCCCTCGTACCCGTCGACCGCGCCGGTGCCGTCGCCGCGAACCTCCCACATGCGCGAGCAGACCTCGTCGAGGAACCACCGGTCGTGCGTCACGACCACGAGCGCGCCGGTGGCCCCCGGGCGCCCGTACCGGGTGCGCAGGTGGTCGGCGAGCCACGCGACGCCCTCGACGTCGAGGTGGTTGGTGGGCTCGTCGAGCAGCAGCACGTCGGGGTCCTGCACGAGCAGCGCCGCGAGCGCCACGCGCCGGCGCTGCCCGCCGGAGAGCTTCGCGACGGGCGCGTCCCACGCGAGGTCCCCGAGCAGGCCCTGCTGGATCTCCCGCACGCGCGCGTCCGAGGCCCACAGGTGGGTCGGGGCGTCCCCGTGCACGACGTCGAGGACGGTCGCGTCGGCGGCGAGCTCGTCGCGCTGGTCGAGCATGCCGAGCGTCGATCCGCCCACGCGGGTGACGCGGCCGGCGTCGGGCAGGGACGTGGCCGCGAGGATGCGCAGGAGGGTCGACTTTCCTGCCCCGTTGGGGCCGACGACGCCGACGCGGTCACCGTCGTCGAGCCCGAGGGAGACGTCTGCCAGGAGGGTGCGCGTACCGATGGTCAGCGCTATGCCGTCCGCGCCGAGGAGATGAGCCACCAGTCAAGGGTAGTCGCGCGCTAGGCTCGCCCCGGCCGACGGCGGCCGCACCCCCTGCGCACCACCCCGCCGACCGCGGGACGACCCCGCCGAGCGACGACGCGAGGAGCAACAGACGTGGCACAGTTCGACCTGCCGCTGCCGGACCTGGAGCGGTTCTCCCCCGAGATCGACGAGCCCGAGGACTTCGACGAGTTCTGGTCGGGGACGCTCGCGGAGGCGCGGGCGTCGGGCGGGGCGCCGACGCTGGAGCGCGTCGACACGGGGTTCACGCAGGTACTGGTCGACGACGTGACGTTCCCCGGGTTCGGGGGCCACCCGGTCAAGGCGTGGCTGACCCGCCCGGCGCACGCGGAGGGTGACCTGCCGGTCGTCGTGGAGTACCTGGGCTACGGCGGCGGGCGCGGCCTGCCGCACAACCACCTGCAGTGGGCCGCCGCTGGCTACGCGCACCTCGTCATGGACACGCGCGGGCAGGGCTCGGGCTGGGGCTCGGGCGGCGGGACGCCGGACCCGGTGGGGTCGGGTCCCGCGACGCCCGGCTTCATGACACGCGGCATCCTCGACCCGCGGGAGCACTACTACCGCCGGGTGTTCACCGACGGCGTGCGCGCGGTGGACGCCGTGCGCGCGATCCCCGGCCTCGACGCCGACCAGGTCGCGCTCACGGGTGGGAGCCAGGGCGGTGGCATCACGATCGCCGTGGCAGGCCTGGTGCCCGACGTCGTGGCGGCGATGCCGGACGTGCCGTTCCTGTGCCACTACCGCCGCGCGGTGTCGATCACCGACGCCATGCCGTACGGCGAGATCACGCGGTACCTGTCGGTGCACCGCGACCCGGCGGTCGAGGCGCAGGTGTGGCGCACCCTCTCGTACCTGGACGGCGTCTCGTTCGCGCGCCGCGCCCGCACGGCCGGGCTGTTCTCGACCGCGCTCATGGACACGACCTGCCCGCCGTCGACGGTGTACGCCGCGTTCAACGGGTGGGCCGGCGGCGCGCGCGAGATCGACGTGTACCCGTACAACATGCACGAGGGCGGCGGCGACTACCGGTTCCCGCGCAAGCTGGAGTGGCTGGCCGCGCGGCGCTGAAGCCCCGGGGCGGGGGCGTGCCGAGGGTGTCGGACCGTGGCGGTAGGCTCCCTCCGCACGACCCGTCCCCGGAGGTGTCCCCGTGCCCGAGTACGACCTGCCGCCCGTCGCGGTGATGCCGGCCGGCCCGCCCGCGACCGACGAGCCCGCGGACTTCGACCTGTTCTGGTCGCGGACGCTCGCCGAGCACCGCGACCTCGAGGTCGCGCCGGAGCTGTCCGCCGCGAGCGCGCGGTCGCGCGGCCTCGTCGCGGAGGCGGTGACCTTCGCCGGGTTCGGCGGTCGCCCGGTGTCGGGGCGGCTGCTGACGCCCGCCGGCGCCACGACGCCCCTGCCCGGCGTGGTCGAGCTGCGGCCGGCGGCGCACGGCGCCGACCGTGACGGGGAGTGGCCGGCGGGCAGCGGGTTCGTCCACCTCGTCGTCGAGCTGCCGGGGGACGACCTCGACGACCCGTACAACCGCGGCGTGTTCACCGACGCCCTGCGGTCGGTGCAGGCGCTGCGCACCGTGACAAGCGTCGACCCGTCGCGCGTGGCCGTGCTCGGCACCGGCCCCGTCGCCGCGGCGGCGGTCGCCGCGGCGGGCCTGCTGCCCGACCTGGCGTGCGCGATGGTCGAGGGCGACGTCCCCGCCGCGCACAAGGACTCGCTCGTCGCGTTCGCGCGCCGCGCCAGCACGCCGCTGCAGCTCACCCAGGGCGCAGGCGCGCAGGTGCTGCTCGAGGAGTGGGGCTTCAACGCCGCGCTCGCGCTCGCCGCGATGACGGGGACGGTCAGGCGCGTGGTCGAGTGCGTGCTCACCGAGGACGAGGACGTGCCGGGCCGCCGCACCCGCTGGGTCACGGCA
>DATGOB010000097.1:0-18070 GCA_036010205.1 Promicromonospora sp.
CAACGCCACCACGGTCGCGCTGGTGGGCACCGCGCACTTCAAGATCTCGCAGTACGGCTCGCTCGCCGAGTTCGTGGCCAGCCTCAACGGGCTGTTCAGCGCCTGGAACGCGACGCTCGCCGACCACCTGCGCATCGTCGCCACCCTGCTGGCCGACCACGACGTGAACAACGGGACCGACCTGGCCGAGCGCAAGGAGCGCCTGACCCGCGAGCAGCTGCGGCTGCACGAGTTCGCCTCCGAGGTACGCACCACGCTGACCACCATCGCCTCACCGACCTTCCTCGCCTCGGCGCTCGAGTCCCGGATGCTCACGCAGCTGCTGCACGCGTCCCGGTTCGAGCAGCAGGCCGCCCTGGTCACCGAGCGGCTGCGCGAGCTGCTGCAGGAGCCGATCGCGGCACGGCTCGCGGCTCTCGAGCGGCTGCACGGGGACCGGCGGCGCGAGGAGGAGGCCGCGCGCGAGCGCTCCCGGCGACGCCTCATGGACGGCACCCTGTCGGCCATCACGGTGTTCGCGGGCGTCTACGCCCTCATCGGCACGGTGCAGGTGGCCCTGGACGCCGGCCTGCTCGGCGCCGCCGAGGCCGTGGTGGCGACCGCGCTGGTCACGGTGAGCGCGCTGGTCACGGGCTGGGCGGTGTTCCACTGGAGCAGGCGGCGCTGACGCCTGGACGCGCCGGCGCGCCCGTGTCGTAGGGTGTGCGCACACATGGCGCGGGGCGCCGGGCACGACCCGGCTGAGATGCACCCGTGGAACCTGATCTAGGTAGTGCTAGCGAAGGGAACGCCTCATGGGTGCCGACCTGCCCACGCCCACCCTCGGCCGCGCGGCCGACCACCCCGTCGTCGCCCTGACGATCGCCGGGTCCGACCCGTCGGGAGGTGCGGGCATCCAGGCCGACCTCAAGACGTTCGCGGCCCTCGGCGGCTACGGCTGCGCGGTGCTCACGGGCCTGACCGCCCAGTCGACGACGGGCGTGACCCGCGTGCTGCCCGTCCCCGCCGACATGGTCGCCGACCAGCTCGGCACGCTCACCGCCGACGTCGGCCTCGACGCGATCAAGATCGGCATGACGACGGACGCCGCCGTGGCGCGGGCGATCGCGGCGGCGCTGCGCGAGCTGCGCGCCGGCGAGCGCCCGCCGTACGTGGTGCTCGACCCGGTGATGGTCGCGACGTCGGGCGACCGGCTGCTCGCGGCCGACGCCGAGGCCGTGCTGCGCGACGAGCTGCTGCCGCTGGCCGACCTCGTCACGCCCAACCTGCCCGAGGCGGCGGTGCTGCTGGACACCCGGCCTGCGCGGGACGCCGCCGAGGCCGCGGAACAGGCGGCCGCGCTGCTGCGCCTCGGCCCCGGCCACGTGCTGGTCAAGGGCGGGCACCTCGACGGACCCGAGGCGGTCGACCAGCTCGCGGGACCGGGCGGCGTCGTCGCGCTGGCGGCGCCGCGGGTCGCCACGCGCCACACGCACGGGACGGGGTGCACGCTGAGCTCGGCGTGCGCCGTCCTGCGCCCGCGGCACGACGGCTGGGAACCCGCCGTCCGGGCCGCGAAGGAGTACCTCACGGGGGCGCTGCGCGCGGCGGACGCGCTCGTCGTCGGCGGTACCGGCACGGCGACCGGGCCGTGGTCGGGGCACGGCCCGGTCGACCACGGCTGGGCGACGCGGGGCCGGGAGGGCGCGCGCGATCTCGTTCTTCAGCCCGACGTTTCTCGGCTCTGACGGCCGCCAGAGCCGAGAAACGTCGGGTTGAAAAGCGAGCGGCCGTGGCTCAGCGCCGCGCCAGCACCTCCGCCGCGCGCGTGCGGGCCCAGGCGTCGGCCGCGAGGACGCCCTCGACCGAGCCGGCGTCGCCGCCGCCCGCCGCACCGTGCTCCTCGACCACGGCCGCGACGGTGTCGACGATGTCCAGGAAGCCGATCGCGCCGTCGTGGAACGCGTCGACGCACACCTCGTTGGCCGCGTTGTAGACGGCCGGGTGCGTGCCGCCGGCCGCACCCACCTGCCGGGCCAGCCGGACCGCGGGGAACGCGTCGTCGTCGAGCGGCACGAACTCCCAGGTGGCCGCCTGCGTCCAGTCGATGCCGACGTCGACGTCGGGCAGCCGGTCCGGCCACGACAGACCGAGCGCGATGGGCACGAGCATGCGCGGTGGCCCGGCCTGCGCGACGGTCGAGCCGTCCACGAACTCGACCATCGAGTGGATCATCTGCTGCGGGTGCACGACGACGTCGATCGCGTCGAACGGCAGGTCGAACAGCAGGTGCGCCTCGATGACCTCGAGACCCTTGTTCACCAGGGTGGCCGAGTTGGTGGTGACCACGCGGCCCATCGCGAAGTTCGGGTGCCGCAGGGCCTGCGCGGGCGTCACGTCCCGCAGCTCGTCGCGCGACCTCCCGCGGAACGGGCCCCCGCTCGCCGTCACCACGAGGCGGCGCACCTCCGACGGCGCCCCGGAGCGCAGCGCCTGCGCGATCGCGGAGTGCTCCGAGTCCACGGGCACGATCTGCCCTGCGCGACGCACCGCCCTCTTCACCAGCGAGCCGCCCACCACGAGGGACTCCTTGTTGGCGAGCGCGAGCGTCGAGCCGGCCTCGAGGGCGGCGAGCGTGGGGCGCAGGCCGACCGAGCCGGTGATCCCGTTGAGCACGACGTCGCTGCCCCGGCCGGCCAGCTCGGTGGCGGCGTCCGGGCCGGTCAGCACCTCGACCCCGCCCGCACCCGCCTCGCGGAGCAGGGTGGTCAGGGCGGGGCCCGCGGTGGCGTCGGCGACGGCGACCGCACGGACGCCGAGGTCGGCGGCCTGCCGGGCGAGGAGCGGGAGGTCCGACCCGCCCGCGGTGAGGGCGTCCACGCGGAACCGGTCCGGGTTGCGGCCGACGACGTCGACGGCCTGCGTGCCGATGGAGCCCGTGGAGCCGAGAAGGGTGACGCTTCGCATGGGGCCCATCCTGTCAGGACTCGGGGCGGGGCCTCGTCGTGCCCGGCTCGGCCCGGCCGCGCCCGAACATCCGCCAGCCGCGCACGACGCCGCGCGGGTCGGGCTCGGGCTCGCCGTCGGACTCCCAGCCGGCGTCGCCGTCGAGCGGCACGACGTGCAGGCCGAAGTCGGCGAGGATCACCGGGATCGCGCGGATGGCCGCACGGTCCTTCTCACGGTCGGCCTCGGACAGCTCCGACCAGGGGCGCAGGTCGGGGTGCACGCGGCGGGCGTCGTCGCGCACGGGGCCGTACGTCCAGCCCGCGGCCTCCTTCTCCGCCGTCCAGCGGTCGTGCTCGTCGACGGCCCGCGCGTCCACCACCGGCTCGGGGATGCGCCCGTGCTCGGTGCCGCGCGCGGGCGCGACGGTGCACCCCATCTGCCGCAGCCGGTCGGGGACGGCCCGCACCTGCGCGCGGTTGGCGGCGCGCAGGTCGGCGGACAGCTCGGTCCACGGCACCATCGCGGGCGAGCTGCCCCACTCGACGCCGCGTGAGCGCTGGTTGCGCAGGTAGGTGAGGTGGGCGGAGACGGCCATGAGGTCGTAGACGTCGTCGTGCACGAGCGCGCCCGGCGCCGTGGCCCGGCGCAGCAGCGGCCCGGGGCGGACGATGTCGAGCCGCCCGTCGAGGTCGTCGAGGATCGCGCCGTCGTGCACGCCGAACAGGGCGTCCAGGCCGGCGAGCCGGTTCAGCCGCAGCACGACCGGTCCGTCGGTCGCCCGCCACAGGTCGCTGTCGCGCAGCGCCTCGCGCAGGGCCTCGCCGTCGTCGTCGTGGCAGACGTAGACCCGGTCGGGGGTGCCGACCGACCGCACGTCCGCGAAGGTCGTGACCGGGACGAGGCGGCAGGCCGCCCGCACCGCGGGCCAGCGGGCGCGCAGCGCGCGGGCCGCCTCGCGTGCCCCCGGCCCCACGAGCGTCACGGTGAGCGGCTCACCGCCCGACGCGATCTCGACGTGGCGCAGGCGCGCCAGGGCGACGACGAGCGCACGGCCGAACACCCCGTGACCCGTGACCGCGACGTGCGGAGCGTCCCCCCTGGCGACGTCGATGTCCCGGCGGGCCAGCGCGCGGGCGACGAGCTCGTCGAGCGTGAAGAAGTCGACGCCGGGCTGCGGGTGGCTCAGGTGCCGCGCCTGCAGGGCCAGCGCGAGCTCCGGGTCGCGCACGTGGGCGTTGAGGCGCAGGACCGGCAGGTCGGGGTCGCGGTCGACCCTGCTGGCCACGGCGACGGTGAGCACGTTCGTGCCGGGCTCGTCGTCCTCGGCGTCGCACGCGTACAGGACGGCGGCGCCGGCGATCCCGGCGTCGCGCAGGGCCTCCTCCGACCCGGTGACGGTGCGCACGACGAGCGTGCCGCGGGCCGCGAGCGCCTCGGCGATGACGTCGGCGGCCGGTGTGCGGCCGACCACGACGGCGTGCCCGCGCATCCGGCGGGTGCGCACGAGCGCGAACTGGTCGGCGAACAGGGAGCGCACGGCTTCGAAGACGGCGTAGCCGGTGGCGACGGGGGCGAGGAACCGTGCGGCCTGGAGCTGCCAGGGCAGGTCGCCGCCGTCGTTGGTGGCCTCGGCGCCGAGCACGAAGAGCTGGACGGAGTAGTAGACGACGTCCCACGCCGTGGTGCCCCACGCGAAGTCCGGGTCGGTGCGGTAGACCGCGAAGCCCCACACGCCGAGCGCGAAGGCCACGACGAACAGCGCCGTGAACCCCGCGCGCACCCACCACCGGCGCAGCCGCAGGCGTCGCGTGCCGCCGCTGGGGCGGACCAGCTCAGGTGCCGCCATCTCCCGCCTCCTCGTCCCGGCCGTGCATTTCCCCACGAAAGTGACTACGGTCACGACCTGCGGCGACACTACACACTCGTGCCGACGAAGGGCTGCTGAGGCGAGGATGACCGACCGGAGAGCCCGCTCGCTGATCCCCGCGGCCCGCGCGCACGGCGAGCCGGGGGCCGACGGGTACGACGCCTTCCTGTCGTACAGCCGGGACTCCGACGGCGAGTTCGCGCCCGCGTTCCACGCACAGCTCCTGGACTTCGACCGGCGCGAGGGCGTGCCGGACCTGAACATCTTCCTCGACCGCACCGGCCTGGCGAACAACCCGAGCCTGTGGGACTCCATCGTGCGCAAGCTGGAGCGGTCCCGCTACCTCATCCTGTTCGCGTCCGAGGGGGCGGCCAGCTCCCGGTACGTGGCCAAGGAGGTCGCGTGGTGGCTCGACCACCGCGAGCCGGAGACGTTGCTCGTCGCGCTGACGAGCGGCCGCATCGTGTGGGACCAGACGGCGAACGAGATCGACGCGATCAGCACGACGGCGCTGCCCGCCCCGCTCGTGGAGCGGATCGACCACGAGCCGAAGTGGACCGACCTCACACGCCTCCGGCAGCGCCGGTTCTGGCGGCACCACCCGGACCGGGCGACCGCGCTGGCGGAGCTCGTGGCGCCGCTGCGGGGGCAGGACGTCGGCACGGAGGAGATCCTCAGCGCGCACATCGCCCGGCAGAGCACGGCGAGCCTGCGCAACCGCCTGGCGAGCGCGGCGCTGGCGGTGGCGCTGGTCGCGGCGACGGCGGCGGGCGGGGTCGCGTGGTGGCAGGCGGACCGCGCGGGCAGGGCGGTGAACGCCAACGCGGCGCACCTGCTGGGCGCGACGTCGCACGTGGTGCACCAGGACGACCCTGCCACCGCACAGCTCCTCGCGGTGGAGGCGGTGCGACGCCTGCGCGACGGGCAGACCCGCACGGCGCTGTTCAACGCCGTCACCGCCAACGAGCCCGCCGACCCGTACCTGCTGCGCACGGTCGACGTGCCGGAGGGGACCCGGCTGGCCGACGTCGCGGCGACGACGACCGGTGTCGTCGGCCGCACCGCCACGGGTGACCTGGTGCGCTGGAACCCTGACGAGGGCCAGCCGGAGGTGCTGCGGGGCGACCGCACACCGTTCGGCACGGTGTCCGGCCCCGACCGGCTCGGCCCGGCGGTGGCGGGCAGCGCGGACGGCACCGTGGTCGCGGCGGTGGACGACCTCGGCGTGACCGTCGGCCGGTTCGGTGAGCTTCCCGAGGGCAGCACGACCAGGCAGACCCACCTCGACCTGCCGGGCGCGGGCACGGTCGCCGTCACGCCGGACGGCGACACCCTGCTCGTCGCCTGGCACGACGCCACGACGGGGCGCCATCGCATCGGCGGCATCGACCTCGCGGGCCGCGACCTGGACGTGCTCGAGTCGGACGCCGGCTCACGCCGCCCGCCCGAACAGCGCCTCGCCTTCCGGACCAAGGTCGAGACCGACCTGGACGTCACGTGGCTGGCCGTGGGTTCCAGCCGCACCGTCACCGTGGCCGACGCCGCGGCGGGGGCCCTCGAGGTCAGGGGGCTCGACAGCCTGGAGCCGACCGGCGGCACGGACCGGGAGGTCACGCTGCCGCCGGGCGCGGTGCCCTCCCCCTCGTTGCGCGACTGGGCGACGCTGGACGTCGGTGCCGCCCCTGACGACGCACCGGTCGTGACCGTGCGGCACTGGGCCGACGGCACGGAGCGCACCGCGGCGTGCCCCGTCCCGCGCGCGTGGTCCGGCCCGCGCCTGGTCGCGCTGGACGACGCCGCCGCCCGCGCGCTGGTCGCCACCGACGAAGGGCTCGTGGTGTGCGAGATCGCACCGGGCACCGGCGCGCACCGCACCTGGCACCTGTCGGGCGTGCAGCGCACGGGGCCGCCGGTGCTGGTCGGCGACGACCGCGTGGTCGTGGCGAGCGACGGCCGCGTCGCGCTGTGGAGCACCGCCGGGTCGGACGGCGACGTCCCGCTGCCCGCGAGCGCGTCCGCCGGGGCGACCGACCTGTCGGCCGTTCCCGCCACCTACCGCGACCCGGCGACGGGCGAGGTGAGCACGGCCGTCGCGTGGTCCGACGGCGCGGTCACGATCCACGGCCTCGGCACGGTCACCCTGCCGCCGGACAGTCCGCACGCCGGGGTCCCGCTGCTGCCCGTCTGGCTCGACCGCGGGCGTCTGCTGCTCGTCGCCCCCGACGGGTCCGCCTACCGGACCCAGGGCGGCACGGCGGCCGGGTACGAGGCGGGCTTCCGCGACCTGGTGTCCCCCGGTCTCGACGGGGGCGACCCGCGGTGCGCCGTCGTGGTCGACGCCCGGCGCACGCGCGACGACGTCCTGCTCGTCGACGCGTGCTCGGGCCTGCACCTGCTCGACGCGGGCCTGCAGGAGCGCGCCCTCCACGTCCCCGGCCCGCTCGGCAGCACGCCGCGGCTCGCCTCGGCGTGGGCGGAGCCCGGCCGGGTCACGGTCGCCGACGACGGGAGCCGCGTGGCGGTGGCGCCCAAGGACTTCTCGCTCCGGGTCGCGGACCTCGAGGCGGCGGCACGCGGCGAGAGCGACGTGTGGGCGGTGCGCGGCAGCAGCGTCCAGCAGGTGTACCTGGTCGGCTCCCGCAGCAGCGGTACCGACACGAGCCTGCCGGACCAGCTCGTCACGCTCGGCCTGGACTCGACGGTGCGCCTGCGGGACGTCGACGGCGCGGCAGACCCGCGCAGCCTCGACCTCACGGGCACGTACGGCGACGTCATGGCCGTGCTGCCCGGGCCGAACCTCGTGGCGCGCAACCAGGGACCGACGCTCGCCTTCTTCGACATGGAGACCGGCCAGAAGGTGGGCGAGCTCGCGACCCGCCTCTACGCCCCCGGCGGTCCGGAGCAGGCCGCGGAGCCGCGCCCCGGCACCGTGCACGCGGCCGACGGCCAGCTCCTCGTGGTCCAGGACCACGGCGTCACGACCGGCTGGACGTTCTCGGACGACCAGATGATCGACCGGGCCTGCGCCATGGCGGGCCGCCCGGCGACGGCCGCCGACATGCCGGAGGGCGTCACCCTCACCGACCCGCCGGCCTGCGCGCAGCCGGGCTGACCCGCGAAGGGGCCGCCGCGCTCAGGACTCGAGGCGGCCGGCCTCGCGCTCGGTCTCGTCCGCCTCCTCGTCGCGGCCCTCCTTGCGCAGGGCGCTCGACAGCGACCGCATCGAGGTCACCGCGTCGCTCTTGACGATGTCCGACGTCGTGCCGCGGAGCTTGCCCCACAGGCTCATCGCCTCCTCGGCGACCTCGAGCACCTGCGAACGCTCCTTGCCGCCGAGCGTCGACGTCGTGAAGTTCTCCAGCGCGTGCTCGAGCACCTCGCGCTGCTTGCCCGGGTCGTCGTCGTCCAGGCTCTTGTAGAGCTGCACGGCCTCGCCCATCAGCGCGGTGGTCGGCTTCTCCTTGTCCTTCGACGCGGCCTGGCTGCCGAACGACAGCAGCGCGACGGCCAGGCGCGAGACGGTGCTGCCCGCCTCGCCCGGCAGCTTCTCGGCGCCCTGGGCGACGAGCTGGTGCAGGCGCGCGGCCGTGCGCGTCTCGAGGTTCTCCTCGCGCTCCGCCGCGGGCTCGGCGGCCTGCGGCGTCCCTGCGGGCTGCGCCGGCTCCCCGGCCGCCTCGGTGGGCTGCGTCGGCTCCCCCGTCGGCTCGGCGGGCTGCGTCGCGACGACGTCGGTCGACGGCTGCGGCGCAGCCTCGGCGGACGGCTCCGCCGCCGCCTCTCCTGCCGACGGTGCTGCCCCTGCTGCGGTGTCCTGCGCCGCCTGTGCCTGCTCCGGCAGTGCGTCCGTGCTCACTCGTTCCTCCTGTCCACGGTGCGTTGAAACTACCAGAACGGGCGTTCAGTCCGGTATGCACCCAACCTGCCCCGGCGACGGCGCGCGCGCTGCTCTCGTCCGCACGGGAGCGGTACCGTCGGCGGCCATGAGGAACGCCACCCACAGCGACGCAGGCCCCGGCGCCACCGCCGCACCGACCACCTGGTCGCGCGGCGCGGCCAGGGACCTCCTCGCGCGGGCCCGCGAACGACACGCGCTGGGTGCCGAGGCGCTGTCCGAGCGTGCCGCGGCCCCGGAACGCGTCCGTGCCGCCTATCGCGGTGCCCGCGACGACCTCGTGCGCGCGCAGCTCGCCGAGGTGCCCGTCGACCGGATCCGGGAGGTCAGCACCGGCCGCCTGCGCGTCGGCCCGGTCGAGGCGGCGGGCTACCGCACGGTCGCGCAGGTGCTGGACGCCTCCGCGGCGCAGCTCGTCGCCGTCGACGGCGTCGGCGCGCGGACCGCGGGTCTCCTGCTCGACGCCGCGCGCCAGATCTTCGACGCCGTCGACGCGTCGCTCACGTTCCGCATCCCGCACGCACCGCACGATTCGCACGCGACCGGACTGGTGCGGGCCCTGCACGCGCACGAACAGGTGACCCGGTTCTTCGCCGCGTGGGGCGAGCGGCTCGACGTCGACGTCCCCCGCCTCGCCGAGCTCGCCGAGACCGGCGCCGTGCGCGGCACCCTGGTGCGCCGGCTCGTCGCGGGGCGCACCCGCACGCGCGCCGCCGACACGGCGCTCACCGCGCTGGCCCCCGTGGTCGACGGCCTCGACACCTCCGGCGTCACCGACGCGCTGCGCCGGCTCGAGGCGGCGCTGGCGGGCACCTCCGACGCCGAGATCTGGCGCGACTACGAGGGCCGTGCCGCCGCGTACTACGCCGCCCTGGGCGAGCTCGTCGACCTGGGGGTGGACGTCGAGGCCGCGGAGGGCTACCTGCCCGACGAGGTGGTGCAGAAGGTCACCGACCAGGAGCTCGACACGTCGCTGCTGCGCTCCTCGCTGCGCGGCTACCAGGCATTCGGCGCGCGGTACGCACTGGTGCAGCGTCGCACGATCCTCGGCGACGAGATGGGCCTCGGCAAGACCGTCCAGGCCATCGCCGTCATGGCCCACCTGGCGGCACGACGCCGGACGCACTTCCTCGTCGTCTGCCCGGCGAGCGTCGCGACCGGCTGGGCACGCGAGGTCACCACGCACTCCGAGCTGCCCGTGCGGGTGCTGCACGGCGACGACCGCGACGAGGGCATCCGCACCTGGGTGGCCGACGGCGGCGTCGGCATCATCACCTTCCCCCAGCTCGGGCACCTCGCGGCCGCGGGCCTGCCGCGACCGGCGCTGCTCGTCGTCGACGAGGCGCACTACGTGAAGAACCCGAGGGCCCAGCGTTCCGAGCGCACGGCGGCCTGGGCGCGATCGGCCGAGCGCGTCCTGTTCATGACCGGCACGCCCATGGAGAACACCGTCGAGGAGTTCCGCACCCTGGTCGGGTACCTCAAGCCAGAGGTCGCCGACGAGATCGACCCGGCGGCGGGCCTCGCGGGCGCCGCCGCGTTCCGGCGCTCGGTCGCCTCCGTCTACCTGCGGCGCAACCAGGAGGACGTGCTCACCGAGCTGCCGGACCTCGTCCAGGTGGACGAGTGGGAGAAGTTCGGCCGCCACGACGGCGCCGCCTACCGGCGCGCGGTGCTCAAGCGGTCCTTCGCCGACATGCGCCGCGCCGCGTTCGTCCGCGCACCCGAGCCGACGGCGAAGCTCGAACGACTGCGGGAGATCGTCGACGAGGCGATGGACAACGACCGCAAGGTGGTCGTCTTCTCGTTCTTCCGCGACGTCATCGAGACCGTCGTCGAGGCGCTGGGGCCGCTCGCCGTCGGGCCGATCACCGGGTCGGTGCCCGCGCGCCGCCGCCAGGAGCTGGTCGACGAGTTCACGAGCTCGCCCGAGCCGAAGGTGCTGGTCAGCCAGATCGAGGCAGGCGGCGTCGGGCTCAACATCCAGGCCGCGTCCGTCGTCGTCCTGTGCGAGCCGCAGGTCAAGCCCACGGTCGAGGCGCAGGCCGTCGCCCGCGCGCACCGGATGGGCCAGGTCCGCACCGTGCAGGTGCACCGCCTGCTCGTCGAGGACAGCGTGGACGAGCGCCTGCTGCAGATCCTCGGCACCAAGGCCGAGCTGTTCGCCGAGTACGCCGGCCGCTCGACGGTCGCCGCCGCGCCGGGTGCGGCCGACGTGGCCGACGCCGAGATCGCGCGCCGCATCGTCGAGCAGGAGCTGGCACGACTCGACGACGAGCCCGCCGCCTGATCCTCCCGGTTCGCCGGGGTTTTCCTCGCGGGCGGGCGGGCGGACTGGTGAGATGGCGTCATGCCGGAGACCGCAACCCTCCCCCGAGGACCCGTCCAGGCCGCCGAGCGGTCGCCCGCACCCGACCTCGCGCGCGGGCTGATGCTCCTGCTCATCGCCGTCGCGAACACCCCGTACTACCTCTGGGGCAGCGAGACGGGTGTCGCCGGCTCGCACCCCGTCGACGGCACGGTCGTCGACAAGGTCACCGCCGGTCTCGTCATCGTCCTCGTAGACCTGCGGACCTACCCGATGTTCGCGTTCCTGTTCGGGTACGGGATGATGCAGCTCTACACCCGGCAGCGCGCCGCCGGCACGACCCCCGAGCGGGCACGCCGGCTGCTGCAGCGCCGCAACGGGCTGCTCCTCGCGTTCGGGTTCGTGCACGCGGCGCTGCTGTGGATGGGCGACGTGCTCGGCGCCTACGGCCTGGCCGGCCTGCTCGTGGTGTGGCTGTTCTTCGAGGCGCGGGACCGCACGCTGATCGTGTGGACGGCCGTGCTCGGCGGCCTGCTCACCGTCGGCACGCTGCTCGCCGTCGCCGGGTCCGCCCTCCTCGCGACGCTCCCCGCCGACGACCCCGCCGCCCGCGAGGTGGTGCGGAGCTTCGGCCCGGACACCGGCGCCATGTCGGAGCCGTCGTACGCGGCATCCATCCTCGAGCGACTCTCCTTCTGGGTGCTCGGCACGATCGGTCAGGGCGTGCTCATGCTCGTCGTGCCGATGATGCTGCTGCTCGCGTTCTGGGCCGGGCGCCGCCGCATCCTCGAGCACCCCGGCGACCACCTGCCGCTGCTGCGCCGCACCGCGGTCGTCGGCCTGACGGTCGGCTGGCTCGGCCCGGTGCCCGCCGCGCTCGACCACCTCGGCGTGCTGCCCGTGCCGGAGCATGCCGCCTGGGTCTTCCTGCCCATCCAGGTCCTCACCGGGTTCTTCGGCGGCCTGGGCTACGTGGCCCTGTTCGGACTGATCGGGCACCGCGTCGCCGTGCGCCGCACCGGCACGCCGTCGCGCGACGTCTTCGCCACCGACGGGTGGTTCGCGGGGGCGGTCCAGGCCGTCGGCAGGCGCTCGCTGACCTCCTACCTCCTGCAGTCGGTGCTGTGCGCGCCGGTGCTCGCGGCCTGGGGGCTCGGGCTGGGGCAGCACCTCGGCTCGTTCACGATGCTGCTGTACGCCGTCGCCGTCTGGGGCGTGACGCTGCTGGTCGCGGTGTGGCAGGAGCGCACGGGCCGCCGCGGCCCCGCCGAGGTCGCGCTGCGGCGGCTCGTCTACGGCCGCCGAATTTCACCCGCTTCCTCTCGCGGGTGAAAGTGAGGTACGCGTAGATTCACCCCCATGCTGACCCAGGTACGCAAGACCCGACGCCGTGGGGCCCTCCTGGCCGCCACCACCTGTGCGCTCCTGACCCTCTCCGGCACCGTCGCCTCCGGCGGGGCGAACGCCGCCGGCGCCCGCCCCGCCGAGCAGGGCTGGTCCGTCGACCTCGACGCCCTCACCGCCGACGACACCGGGGTCCGCCACGACGACGGCGCGCTCCGCCTCGACGCTCCGGCGGCGTCCGACGGGACCACGTCGGGGGCGGTCGAGGCCTCCGGCCAGCTCGTCGCAGCGCCCGTCACGCTCGACTCCCCCGCCGGCGCGGTCGCCGCGGACGTCGACGCCACGACCCCGGCGGGGACCTCTGTGCTCGTCGACGTCCGCGGCCGGCTCGCCGACCAGGGCCCCGACGCGTGGACGGAGTGGGTGCCCGCCGGATCGGCGCTGCCCGCGCCGTCGGACACCGTGCAGGCTCGCGTCACGCTCGTGGGTGAGCGGGGCGCCGGGCCGGTTGTACGCCACGTGACGCTGACGCCGCAGACACCGCGGTCGCGCGCCCAGCAGGAGCTCGAGGCCGCGCCCGCCTCGGGCGAGCGGTCGTACCGGATCTTCGCGACGCGCGAGGGGCTCGTGGGCGGCACCACCGCGAACGGGCACGTCATCACCGCACGTGACCACTTCGTCGCCCTGCCGTCGCGGCGCGGCCTGGCGCCGAACAACTCCGGCAGCTACTCGGTGCGGGTGTGCGCGGAGAGGACGGGCCGCTGCGCCTACGCCCCGGTGTGGGACGTCGGCCCCTGGAACATCACCGACGACTACTGGAACCCCGCGGGCACCCGGCAGTCCTGGACCGACCTCCCGCAGGGGAAGCCGGAGGCGCAGGCCGCCTACCAGGACGGCTACAACGGCGGTCTCGACGGGTACGGCCGCCGCGTCGCCAACCCGGCGGGGATCGATCTCGCCGACGGCACCTTCTGGGACGGGCTCGGCCTCACCGACAACGCGTGGACCACCGTCACGTACCTGTGGACCGGCAGCGGTCCGCGCGGCGTCGTACGCACGAGCGGCGGGCCGCTCACCGTCCGGTCGGGTCCCGGCACCGGCTACGCCGCCACGGGGCTGGCCGGGAACTACGCCAACGTCGTCGTCGAGTGCACGGCCACCGGCTCGACGGTGACCGGCACCTACGGCACGACCGACCTCTGGAACCGGATCGGGCCGGGCAACTGGGTCTCGGACGCCTACCTCAACACCGGGTCCTCGGGACCGGTCGCACCGGGCTGTTGAGCCCGGCACCGCCTCACCTGTTCTTTGGCCTGAATTGGCGCGTATATTCCAGTTAAGCCGTTCGATCGAAAGTTGGTGATCTGCCCGGACCCAAACCTCTGCCAGGGAGGTGTCGCCGCTATGGAACGCCTGACGCGCGGTGGCCTGCTCGTCGTCGCTGTGGGCACGGTCGCCAATCTCCTGCTCGCTCTCGTCCCGAACCTGCTCGACGACCGCCTCACCGCCGCCCTCGTCGTCGCGATGACCGTCCTGCTCCTGACCCTCGGATCGGTGCTCGTCCTGCGCGTCCACCGCGACGGGGTCGCCCGGGCGGAGCTGCAACGGCTGCGCGGCGTCGCCAAGATCGGCCACGCCCGCAAGGGGACGGACCAGTTCACCGACATCTTCCAGAGGGCCGAGCGGGTGATCGTGTGCTGCGGCGTCGGCATGACGAAGATCTCGCGCTCGCCGTCGGTCGTCGAACGGGCCGTCGCCCGCGGGGTCCGGGTCCACTTCGTCATGCCCGACCCGGCGTGGCTGCGATGGAGCAGGACCGGGCGCCGACTCACCGGTGCGTACTACGGGCACGCCCGGTTCGACCTCCTCGTCGTCGAGTCCCACGCGGCGCTCACCCGACTGGGCGCAGACCTCAACGCCCGGTTCGGCGAGGGCTCGGTCACCCTGCACACCCACCGGATGTTCATGCCCGTGAGCGCCACGGTCGCCGATCCGGGGACCGCCGACGCGATCGGCATCATCGAGCACCACTACTTCCACGGCGCGCCTGACGCCCGGCTGTGGCTCGAGGCGAGGCACTACACGTCGACGAACGGCAACCCCGCGATCCTCGAGATCGTCGTCGCAGCCGTCTCCGAGCTCGCGGGGCACGACTTCACGCGAGGACCGGACGAGGACGCCCCGGCACCTCCCCGGTCACCCCACCGGGACCGGGACCCCCGGCGCCGGGTGCGTCTGCGGTGGTGACTGCCGCACCGCCTGTGCGACGGGCCCGACCTCGGGCAGGCGGACCCCGTGGCGGGTGGCCACCACGTCGACCCAACGCTTCCCCCGGACATGCGTGTCCGGGACGATCGGCAGGACGCCCGGAGGCGACGACGCGTCGAGCTCGACCGGACGCCCACCCGGCGGGACCGTCCACGGCACGAGCCCGCCCGCCCGGATCGTCTCGATGAACTGCGGCGGCGTGTACCGGGTCCGGTAACGCTGCACCAGCACGCCCTGCGGCTCGCCGCGGATCGCGTCCTTGAGGGCGAACCCGCCCTCGCTCCGCTGCTCCGCCGTCGTCGTCAGATAGGCGACACCGTCGGCGGCGAGAAGCCCCGCGATCTTCCGGGCGGCCAGCACGTCGACGGGTCTCGGGATGCAGTGCAGGAACGCGACGCCCAGGATCAGGTCGAACCGGGCCTGGCCGAAGTCGTGGTCCATGAAATCGGCCCACGTCACGCGCTGATCCGTCTCGGTCCCGTAGACCGGGCGGAGCCGTCTGCGGGTGCGGTCGGCCATGTCCCGGGCGAGGTCGAGCGCGTGCACGTCGAACCCGCGCACCGCGAAGTACTCCGAAAAGTGGCCGATACCCGAGCCGAGGTCGAGGACCCGCACGGCCGAGCGCGGCCGGCCGGCCCGGCCGACGTAGGGCAGGACCGGCCGCAGCCAGTGCTCCGCCCAGGCGACCCGGCGCTGCTCGTCGCGTTCGTAGGCCCCGACGAGGGTGCTGTACGACTCCCTCTGCAGCCTCGCGACGTGCCGATACCACAGCTCGGACGGGAGCGGGACCTCGTCCCGTGCAGCCGGCGACCCGGCGTCGGTGCTCACCCCGAGCAGCCTAGCCCCACCCGCCCCGGCCCGCCCCTGTCGGCCCGGGGCGGCTGCCGCCTCACCGACGGCGCGCGAAGCCCCGTCACGACCTGTGCCGGCGGGGGCCGCCACCGGGTCAGCGAGCCGTCGGCCGGCCGCCCCGCCCCAGGAGGGCGACGGGCGGCAGGGCCAGCGCGACCGCCGCCACCGCGACGACGCCGGCGGCGAGCGGCGGCACGGCCGCGACGCCCGCGGTCGCAACGACCGACGACGCCAGCGCGGCCCCGACCGCGATACCCCCGTTGAACAGGACCGGGATGAGCGCACCGGCGAACGTCCGCCGCCCGGGCCCCGCCAGGCGCAGGATCAGCGTCTGCGCGAACGGCGGCATGCCGCCGGAGACCACGCCCCACACCGCGACCACCACGACGCCGAGGAGGGGCGCGGCGTCGGCCGCTGCAAGGCCCGCGAGAGCGAGAGCCGTCGCCGCGACACTCACGACGAGCGCGGGCCCGGTGTGCTCTCCCAGGCGCCCGGCGAGCGCGACGCCCGCCGCCGACGCCAGCCCGAAAACCAGCAGCAGCGTGCTGACACCGCCCGGCAGCAGGTCCGCAGGGGCCTCGGCCAGGCGCGTGACGTAGGTGTACGCGCCGTAGTGGCCGACCAGGACGAGTGCGACGAGGCCGGTGACCACCAGGAGGCGCGTCGCGCGCGGCGCCGTCTCCGAGTGCGCGTCGGCGGCGGGCGCCCCACCGGCGGCGGACGCCGCCCGCGGCACCACCACGCGGACCGCGACGGCACCGAGGAGACTCAGCACGGCCAGCGCCCCGAAGGCCGTGCGCCAGCCGGCGGCGTCGGCCACGAACCGGGCCAGCGGGGTGCCGACCACCATGCCGAGCGTGGCGCCGCCGAGCACGACGGCGACCGCACGGCCGAGCAGCCGGTCGGGCACGAGGTCGGCGACGTGCGCGTTCGTGGTGGCCCACAGCAGCCCGACGGCGGCCGCACCGAGCAGCCGCGCAGCGACCGCGAGGGAGTAGACGGGCGCGAGCGCGGTCAGCGCCGACGAGAGCGCGAGGACGGCGAGCCCACCCGCGATCACGGCGCGCCGCTCCCACCGGCGGGTGAGTCGCACGAGCGGGAAGCTCAGCACGACCACGACGGCCGCCCAGACCGAGACGAGCAGGCCGGTGCTCGACTCGGCGACGCCGAGACCGGCGCTCATCGGGCCGAGCACCGCCGTCGGGAGCATCTCGGCGGTGACCATGAGCAGCGTGCCCGACCCGAGGACGAGCAGGGACGGCCACGGCAGGCGGTCAGGGCGGACGTCGCGCGGGACGGGTGCGAGGCGTGTGGTCTCCATGTCCGCCACGCTAGAGTTTGACACTGGTGTCAAGGTCAAGCGCTCGCGCGGAGGTGGTCGATGAAGATCGGTGAGCTCGCCGCACGCACGGGGGTCTCCCCGCGCCTCATCCGCTACTACGAGCAGCAGGGCCTGCTCGTGGCCGACCGCGCAGCCAACGGGTACCGCACCTACACCGAGCAGCACGTCGAGCGGGTCGACCGCGTGGCAGGGCTGGTCCAGGCGGGCGTCCCGACCCGGCTGGTCAAGGTGCTGCTCGACGCCGAGGACGCCGCGGAGCGCAAGGATCCGACCTGCCCGCGCGAGGTCGCCGCTCAGCTCGCCGAGGAGCTCGTGGGCGTCCAGGCCCGCATCGACTGCCTGACGAAGAGCCGGGACACCATCCGCGACTTCCTGGTGGCGACCCAGCACGAGATCCTCCTCCAGGACACCCCCGTGCCGAGGTAGTCACGTGGCGAGGTAGTCATCTGGCGAGGTAGTCATCTGGCGAAGTAGACATGGGGCGAGGTAGTCACCCGGCGTGAGCTGGGTGACTACCTCGCTACATGACTACCTCGCCAGATGACTACCTCGGCGAGAAGGGTTACTCGACGCCCAGGAGCACCTCTACCGCGCGGCTCAGGAACGCGTCCACCGACGCCTCGTCGTAGGCGTTCGCCCCGCGGGCCCGGCCGAACGTCGCTGACCGGATGTCCCCCGCCGTCAGCGGCTCCTGGCGGTCGAAGTAGCCCACGAGCCGATCGCACAGGTCGTCGACGTCGTCCTTGTCGTACCCCTGCACGCCCCGGTCGGCCGGCGCGAACTTCTCGCCGTCCGGCCGGCCCAGGCGCGGGTACAGCGACCGCGCGCGCTCGGCGAGGGCGTTCATCCACGCCTGCTGGCCGTGCGCCGCCGCGTACTCGGCGCGCTGGCGTGCGATGAACGCCGCCTCGAGGCGGTCGAGCGCGGCGTCCACCTCGTGCGTGTTGTAGCCGCCCCGCGTGAGGTCGAACGTGGACGCCTGGATGTCCGCGCTCGTCAGCCTCTCCGCGGTCCGTCCCTCGTAGGCCTGCCGGGCGTGCTCGAAGAACTCGTCGACCTCGTCCTTGTCGTACCCGGTGCGGAACTTGGGAACGGTGTTGAACATCCCACTCACTCGTCGTCCTCCTCAGCCGCAAGCTGCCCGCAGGCGCCGTCGATGTCGCTCCCGCGGGTATCACGGATCGTGGTCGGAATGCCGTGACCGCGCAATCGTGCCACAAACTCGTCCTCGACCTCGCGGTCGCTCGCGGTCCAGATCGACCCGGGCGT
>DATGOB010000098.1:0-2324 GCA_036010205.1 Promicromonospora sp.
GAGGTGCTGATCACGGCCGACGACGCGTTCACGCTCTGGGTCGACGGCGTCGAGGTCGGCGCGACCGAGGCCGTCGAGAACGGCTGGCAGTCCTCACGGTTCTACGACGTCGAGGTGTCGGCCTCGCGCACCGTCGTCGCCGTGCGCGGCAGCAACGACGCGGTGAGCGCGGGCGCCGTGCTCGCCGTCGTCCGCCTCACGTACGACGACGGCTCGACCGCGCTGCTCACCTCGGGCGCCGGGTGGAAGGCCGCGACCGATGTCCCCGACGACTTCGCACGACCCGACCTCGACGACTCCGGCTGGGCGCCCGCGCAGGAGATCGCGGCGTACGGGTCCGGGCCGTGGGGCAGCGGCGTCCGGCTGCCGGTGCGTGACCCGTTGCCCGCGCCGCTGCTGCGCCGGGAGCTCGAGGTGGGTCCGCGCCTCGAGCGCGCGACCCTGTACCTGGCCGCGGGCGGGTACGCGAACGTGTCGCTCAACGGCAGGCCCGCCGACGATCAGGTGCTCGCCCCGGGCTTCACCGACTACGACGACACCGTGCAGTACACCGCGACCGACCTCACGCGACGGCTGCGCCGGGGCCGCAACGTGCTCGGCATCGAGCTGGGCCGCGGGTTCTACGGGATGACGGGCGGCAACGTCTGGCGGTGGGAGTCGCCGCCGTGGCACGACGAGCCCGTCGTCCGCGCGGTGCTGCACCTGCGGTACGCGGGCGGGCGCGTCGAGCGCGTGGTGACCGACACCTCCTGGCGCCTGCACGACGGCCCCACGGTGTTCGACGACCTGTACGGCGGCGAGGCGTACGACGCGCGCCGGACCGTGCCGGGCTGGGACACGGTCGGGTTCGACGACGCCGCGTGGACGGCCGCCGCCGAGGCACCGGGCCCGCGCGGCGTGCTGGTCAACCAGCGGCAGCAGCCGATCACCGTCGCGGAGTCCCTGCCCGCGGTCGAGGTGACGGAGCCCGAGCCCGGCGTGTACGTCGTGAAGTTCCCGCGCGTGATCGCGGGCTGGGTGCGGTACACCGTGACCGGCCCCGCCGGCGCGACGGTGCGGGCCCTGCACGGCGAGAAGCTCACCGAGGGGGGCCGCGTGAACGCGGCCAACAACGGCGGGTTCCAGGCCGGGTTCCAGACGGACCGGTTCACGCTCGCCGGGACCGGCAGGCCCGAGACGTGGGAGCCGAGGTTCTCCTACAAGGGCTTCCAGTACATCGAGGTGACCGGCTGGCCGCAGGACGGCCCGCCGCCGCTGTCGGCGTTCACCGCACGCGTGGTGCACACGGCCGCGGCGGAGACGGGCCGGTTCGACAGCTCGAGCCGGATCATGAACCGGGTCCACCGCGCCGTGGTCGACACGATGAAGAACAACCTCCACGGCATCCCGACCGACACCCCGATGTTCGAGAAGAACGGCTGGACCGGCGACGCCGCCCTCGGTGCCGAGATGTTCCTGCTCAACCTCGATACGCACGAGCTGTTCGCCAAGTGGCTGCGCGACGTGCACGAGACGCGCGACGACCAGGGCCGCCCGCTCGTCATCGCCCCCAGCTCCGGCGACTGGGGCGAGTGGGGCGTGTGCCCGCCGTGGCACGCGGCCTACGTGATGATCCCCTGGTGGCTGTACCAGTACGGCGGCGACACCCGCGTGCTGACCGAGTGCTACGACGGGATGAAGCGCTACGTCGACCTCGAGCTCGACCGGTCCGACGGCGGCATCGTCCCCGACGCGCGGCTCGGCGACTGGGTGAGTCCCGAGGCCAGCCCGGGCGGCGGCAACGCGCCCGAGGACCTGCGGGTCTCGGCGACGGCGTTCCTCCACGCGATGCTCGTGTCCATGCGGCGCAGCGCCGGGTTCCTCGGCAAGGCCGCCGACGTCGAGCACTTCGCCCGCGGCGCCGCCACCGTACGGGCGGCGTTCAACGACGCGTTCCTCGACCACGACGCCGGGTACTACCGCGGCACGGGCGACCGCGGGTACCGCCAGACGCACAACGTGCTCGCGGTCCAGCACGGCCTCGTGCCCGACGACGCGACCGCGCGGCGCGTGGTCGACAGCATCGTCGCCGACGTCCGCTCGCGCGGCACCACGCTCAACACCGGCGTGCTCGGCACCAAGTGGCTGCTGCCGGTGCTGACCCGGTACGGGCACGCCGACGTCGCCTACGAGCTCGCCGTCCAGACGGCGTACCCGAGCTGGGGGTACATGATCGAGAACGGCGCGACCTCGATGTGGGAGCACTGGTCGCTCGAGGCGCGCTCCTACGGGCACTACTTCCTCGGCACCGTCGACGACTGGTTCTACCAGCACGTCGCCGGCCT
>DATGOB010000099.1:0-19551 GCA_036010205.1 Promicromonospora sp.
CTACGTCATCAAGGAGGTCATGGCGAGCCCCGAGTTCGGCGAGACCCGCGAGGACCGCTACGACCTGCTGTACCGCGGCGGCCTGCGCATCCGGACGACGCTCGACGTGAAGATGCAGCGCGCCGCCGAGAAGACGGTCGCCGAGGGCGTGCCCGCCGACAACCCGTACGGGCTCGAGGCCGCCGTGACGTCCGTGGTCCCCGGCACCGGCGAGATCCGCGCGATGGCGCAGAACCGCCCGTACGACGCGACGTCCAACCCCGCAGAGGGGACGACGGCCCAGAACTACTCCGCGGACTACAACCACGGCAACTCCCGCGGCTTCCAGGTGGGGTCGAACTTCAAGCCGTACGTCCTCACCGAGTGGCTGCGCAGCGGGCACACGCTGTACGACTCGGTGAGCGCCGGCTCGTACTCGCCGTACGAGACGGAGTTCACGGCCAACGGGTGCGTGCACGCGTTCACCCACCAGCAGTGGCCCGTCCGCAACGTCGAGGGCTCCACGTCCGGGAACGTCAGCGTGCTGCAGGGCACGTTCCAGTCGCTCAACACGGTCTACGCGCGCATGTCGCAGAAGATCGACCTCTGCAACCTGCAGAAGACCGCGTGGGACGTCGGCTTCCGCCCGATGACGTCGGGCCTGGACTACGACGGCCGGCCCACCTTCCGCACGATCGACGACCCCCAGCAGAAGGACATCGACGTGTTCGCGTCGATGACGCTCGGCACCCAGGCCTCGACGCCGCTCAACCAGGCGGCCGCGTACGCGACCTTCGCCTCGGGCGGCACCTACTGCAAGCCGATCGCGATCCTCGAGGTCAAGGACCACGAGGGCAAGAAGATGAAGGTCCCGTCGGCCGACTGCAAGCAGACGCTCGAGCCGAACGTCGCCAACACCGTGGCGTTCGCTCTGACCAAGGTGTTCAGCACGAGCCCCTGGGGTACCGGCTGGACCGTCGCTCCTGGTCTGGCCGACGGCCGTCCCGTGGCGGGCAAGACCGGTACGACGAACTACGCCACGCAGAGCTGGTTCACGGGGTTCACCCCCGAGCTGTCGACCTCCGTGTGGGTGGGGGAGGCGAGCGGTGAGACCCGCCACATGAATGTCCTTCTCCCCGCTGCCGGCTGGTACTCGAGCGCCAAGGTCGGTCCGCTGTTCGGGTCTGCCGCAGCGGTGCCGACCTGGCGCCGGTACATGGACCAGGCCGTCGCGGACCTGCCCAGGACGGCCTTCCCCGCGCCCGATCCGAAGCTCGTGGGCAAGAAGTCCACGCCACCGAAGCAGGAGAAGAAGGACGACGGCGGCGGCGAGAACGGTGGCGGCGAGGGCGGCGGCAACGGCGGCGGTCCTGGTGGCGGCGGCAACGGCGGCGGCAACGGCGGCGGTCCTGGTGGCGGTGGGCCCGGTGGCGGTGGGCCCGGCGGGCCCGGCGGCGGGGACGACTGATCGGGATGCCCACGCTGCGTGACGTCGGCACGGCGGTCGGCATCGCCGGGGGCGTCGTGGCCGCCGGCCTCGCCTACGCGCACCTGGAGACCAAGCTCTTCCGGGTGCGCCGGGTCACCGTGCCGGTGCTGCCGGCCGGCCAGCGGCCCATCCGGGTGCTGCACGTCTCCGACCTGCACCTCACGCCCACCCAACGCACCAAGCAGGCGTGGGTGCGGTCGCTCGCGGAGCTCGAGCCGGACCTCGTGATCAACACGGGCGACAACTTCGGGCACACGCAGGCGCTCACCCCCCTGCTCGACGTGCTGGGCCGCCTCATGGACGTGCCCGGTGCCTTCGTCATGGGGTCGAACGACTACCACGCGCCCACGCCGAAGAACCCGGCCCGGTACCTGCTGCGCGACGCCCGCGTGCACCGGGAGGACAAGGTGCCGCTCCCGTCCGACAAGCTGACCGACGCGTTCACGGCGGCGGGGTGGGTCGACCTGAACAATCATCGCGGCCTCGTCGAGCTGCGCGACGGGCGCACGATCGGCCTTGTCGGCATGGACGACCCGCACCTCGACCTCGACGTCATGCCCGAGCCCGGCCGCGTGCCCGGCGAGGAGGACGCCGTGCTGCGCCTCGGCGTCGTGCACGCCCCCTACCGGCGCGTGCTGGACCAGCTCAAGGACGACGGCGTGGACGCGATCATCGCGGGCCACACGCACGGCGGGCAGCTCTGCCTGCCGTGGTACGGCGCGCTGGTGACGAACTGCGACCTCGACCGCAAGCGGGCGTCCGGCCTGCACGGCTGGCCCGGCCCGCGCCCCGACCGCGAAGGGGGCGAGGACTCGACCTGGCTGCACGTCTCGGCCGGTGCGGGGACGTCGCCGTACGCGCAGGTGCGCTTCGCATGCCGGCCGGAAGCGACGCTGATGACGCTGACGGCGCGGGTGCGCTAGCTGCCCGTACGCCGCGAAGGCCGGACGATCGATCGATCGCCCGGCCTCCGTATCGCCCGCTCCGTGCCTCAGCGCGCGCGGCGCTCCAGGCGGTCGAGGTCCAGCAGCACCACGGCCCGGCCCTCGCGGCGGACCCAGCCGCGGGTCGCGAAGTCGGCCAGCGCCTTGTTCACCGTCTCGCGGGACGCGCCGACGAGCTGCGCCAGCTCCTCCTGCGTGAGGTCGTGCGCGACGCGGATGCCGTCGTCGTTCGGCTCGCCGAAGCGGGTCGACAGATCGAGCAGCGCCTTGGCGACACGGCCGGGGACGTCGGAGAACACGAGGTCCGCGAGCGTCTCGTTGGTGCGGCGCAGCCGGCGCGCGAGTGCCCCCAGCAGCTGCGTGGCGACGCCCGGGTGGTCCGCGATCCAGCGCACGAGGGACTCGTGGCGCAGCTCGTAGACCACCGAGTCGGACACCGAGGACGCCGAGGCGGTGCGGGGGCCCGGGTCGAACAGCGAGAGCTCACCGAACATCTCGCCGGGGCCGAGGATCGACAGCAGGTTCTCGCGACCGTCGCTCGACCGGCGGCCCAGCTTGATCTTGCCCTGCGCGATGACGTAGAGCCGGTCGCCCGGCTCGCCCTCGCGGAAGAGCACGTCACCCCGGACCAGCTCCACGGGCACCATGGACTCGAAGAGCGCGCGCGTCTCCTCGCCTTCCATGTCCGCGAAGAGGGGGGCAGAGAGTACGACGTCGTCGTCCACCAGTGGTGTCCTCACGTGTCGGGGACTTTCGTCCATCAGTCTTTTCCACCTCTCAGTCTGCCTCAATGTCGCGAGATTGCCGGGTCATCGGTGTCTCTCGTGGCGTCCGCGTGGCGCACTGGCCCTCGCGTTCGTCCGCCTCGTGCGAGATGTCGGCATTGCCGGGTGCGGAGATGGACGCCCGTCCATGAATCCTAGGGGAGGTCCCTGGGAGCACGGAACGGACGTCCGACGCCGCAGGTCAGGGCACCTCGCGCTGCTCCGGCCCGACGTACTCGCAGACCGGACGGATCAGCGAGTTGGCGGCCCGCTGCTCCATGACGTGCGCCGTCCACCCGGTGACCCGGGAGGCGACGAACAGCGGCGTGAAGATGTTCGTGTCGAAGCCGATGAGGTGGTAGGCCGGGCCTGCCGGGTAGTCCAGGTTCGGCTTGATGTTCTTGCGGCTCACCATCGCGTTCTCGAGCGCCTCGTACAGGTCGAGCACGTCGGTCCTGCCGTAGTGCTCCGCGAGGTCGCCCAGCACCGCCCGCATGGTCGGCACGCGCGAGTCGCCGTTCTTGTACACCCGGTGGCCGAAGCCCATGATCTTCTTCTTGCTCGCCAGGGCGTCCTCGAGCCACGCCTCGGCCCTGTCCGCGGAGCCGATCTCCTCGAACGTCGCCTGCACCGCCTCGTTCGCGCCGCCGTGCAGCGGGCCCTTGAGCGCCCCGATGGCGCCCGTGACGGCCGAGTGCAGGTCGGCCAGCGTCGAGGTGATGACGCGGGCGGTGAACGTCGAGGCGTTGAACGAGTGCTCGGCGTACAGCACCATCGAGGCCTCGAACGCCGTGACGACGGCGGGCTCCGCCTCCTCGCCGAACGTCATCCACAGGAAGTTGGCGGAGTAGCCCAGGTCCTCGCGCGGGGGCACGAGCTCCTGGCCGCGGCGCCGACGCTGGTCGAGCGCGACGACGGCGGGCAGGACCGCCCACAGCCGCAGCGCCTTGGCCAGCTCCGCCTCGACCGACGAGTCCTCGGCCTGCGGGTCGTGCGCGCCGAGGATCGACACCGCGGTGCGGCACACGTCCATGGGGTGGCAGTCGGTGGGCAGCTCGAGGATCGCGTCGCGGACGTTGTCCGGCAGCTCGCGGTGCACGCGCTCGACGGCGGTCTGCTCGGCGAGCTGCGCCGGCGTCGGGAGCTCGCCGTGCCACAGCAGGTAGGCGACCTCCTCGAAGGACTTCCGTGCGGCCAGGTCCTGGACCGGGTAGCCGCGGTAGAGCAGGGAGTTGGTCTCCGGATTGACCTTCGAGATCGCCGACGTATCGGCGACGACGCCGGCCAGACCCTTCCGGATCTCGGTGGTCTCGGTCATGCGCACTCCTTCGTGTTCAGGACGGTCGTCAGGGCTTGTAGGTGAAGACGTCGGCGTCGAAGTGGTTGTAGGCCGCGTAGTCGTTCAGCTCGTAGAGCCGGGCGCGGGTCTGCATCTCGGGCACCAGGTCGGCCTGGGTGCCCGCCGCGGCGAGGTGGTCCAGCGCGCGCTCGGCGGCCCCCATCGCGATGCGCAGCAGCGTGACGGGGTAGATGACGAGGCTGACGCCCGCGTCGTGCAGCTGCTGTGCCGTGAAGAGCTCGGACTTGCCGAACTCGGTCATGTTGGCGAGCACCGGCACGTCGAGGGCGGAGGCGACGGCCTCGAACTCCGCCAGGTCCGCCATCGCCTCGGGGAAGATCGCGTCCGCCCCGGCGTCGACGAGCGCCTTGGCGCGGTCGATCGCGAGCCGGAGCCCCCGCTCGCCCGGCTCGGTGCCGCGCACGTCCGTGCGGGCCATGACGAGGAAGTCCGGGTCGCGCCTGCCGTCGACGGCGGCCCGGATGCGGCGCGCGGCGTCGTCGAGGCCGACGACCTCCTTGCCGTCCAGGTGCCCGCAGCGCTTGGGGTTGACCTGGTCCTCGATGTGGATGCCCGCGACGCCGGCGTCCTCCATCGTCTGGACCGTGCGGGCCACGTTCATGGGCTCGCCGAAACCGGTGTCGGCGTCGGCGAGCACCGGCAGGTCGGTGACGCGGGCGATCTGCCCGGCGCGGCCCGCCACCTCGGTGAGGGTGGTCAGGCCGATGTCGGGCAGGCCGAGGTCGGCGGACAGCACCGCCCCGGACACGTAGACGCCGTCGAACCCCTTGTCCTGGATGAGGGTCGCGCTCAGCGGGTTGAACGCACCCGGCAGGCGCAGGAGGTCCGGCCCGGCGAGGGCCTCGCGGAACGCGCGGCGCTTGGCGGAGGGCGTGAGCCGGGAGTAGAGCATCAGCGGGCCCCCGCCTCGACGCGCGCGCCCAGCTCGAACAGGCCGGTGGGTGCCTCGACGGACTCCACCAGGCCCGGCGCCGCCACGATCGTGAGCTCGCGCACCTCGGCGGGCGAGAGCTCGGGCAGCCGCTCGGCCAGGCCGAGGAAGCGCTCGATCTCGTCCTCGGTGAGGACGCCGTCGGCGAGGGTGCGGAACTTGGCGACGTAGTTCTCGCGCACGAACGGGCGGGCGCCCAGGGGGTGCGCGTCGGCGACGGCGATCTCGCGCGTGACGACCTCGCCCGAGGTGAGCGTGATCTCGACGCGACCGCCGAACGCCTTCTCCGCCGGGTCGGTCGAGTGGTAGCGGCGCGTCCACTCCGCGTCCTCCGCCGTGGTGACCTTGCGCCACAGCTCGACGGTGTCCGGGCGCTGCGCGCGCTCCGGGGCGTAGGAGTCGACGTGGTGCCAGCCGCCGTCCTGCAGCGCGACCGTGAAGATGTAGGGGACCGAGTGGTCGAGCGTCTCGCGCGATGCCGTCGGGTCGTACTTCTGCGGGTCGTTCGCGCCCGAGCCGATGACGTAGTGGGTGTGGTGGCTCGTGTGCAGCACGATCGAGGCGACGTTCGCCGGGTCGCGCAGCTCGGGCCGCTCGGTGCCCAGCGCGCGGGCCATGTCGATGATCGCCTGCGCCTGGTACTCCGCGGAGTGCTCCTTGGTGTACGTGTCGAGGATGCCGGTGCGGGGCTCGCCCGGGCCGGGCAGCACGACGTCGTAGGCGGCGTCCGGCCCGTCGAGCAGCCAGGCGACGACGCCGTCCTCACCCTCGTAGATCGGCTCGGGGGAGGTCTGGCCGCGCATGGCGCGGTCCACGGCCTCGACGGCGAGCTTGCCCGCGAACGCGGGGGCGTGGGCCTTCCAGGTCGAGATCTGGCCCTTGCGGCTCTGCCGGGTCGCGGTGGTGGTGTGCAGGGCCTGGCCGATCGCCTGGAACACGGTCTCGGTGCCGAGCCCGAGCAGCGTGCCGATGCCCGCTGCGGCCGACGGGCCGAGGTGCGCGACGTGGTCGATCTTGTGCTTGTGCAGGCTGATCGCGCGCACGAGGTCGACCTGGATCTCGTAGCCGGTCACGATGCCCCGGACCAGCTCGGCCCCCGTGCGGCCGACGTGCTGGGCGACGGCGAGGACGGGCGGGATGTTGTCGCCCGGGTGGGAGTACTCGGCGGCGAGGAAGGTGTCGTGGAAGTCGAGCTCGCGCACGGCGACGCCGTTCGCCCAGGCGGCCCACTCGGGGCTGCTGGTCGCGCCGGTGGCCAGGCCGAAGACGGTGGCGCCGGGCGTGTACGGGTGGGCCTGCGCCTGCGAGCGGGCGGCCACGGCGGGGCCGCGCGTGAGGCTCGCCGCGGCGACCGCGGCGTTGTCGATGACGCGGTTGATCACCATGTCGGTGACCTCGGCCGTCGGCTCGACGGTGTCGGTGGCGAGCTCCGCGAGCTTCCACGCGAGCTGGTCCGTGCGCGCGAGCGGCTCGGCAGAGGGGTAGACGCGGAGGTGATGCGTGTACGGCATGGTGACTCTTCCTCGATTCACAGGGACCGTCGTGTGGTCCGGGGCGCCCTCGACCTTCTCATACTCCCCGTCCTAGGTACATGCGACCGGCGCCCCCGCGGGCCGTGTCGGTGGCGGTCGTTACTGTGGCGGGGTGACCACGACACCGAAGGCACCCGAGAGCCGCCTGGCGCTCGTGCGCAGGGCGCGCCGCGTCCACCGTACGCTCGCCGAGACGTACCCGGACGCTCGCGCGGAGCTCGACTTCACCACGCCGCTGGAACTGCTCGTCGCCACGGTGCTCAGCGCCCAGACCACGGACGTCCGGGTCAACCAGACGACGCCGGAGCTGTTCGCCACCTACCCGGACGCGCGCGCGTACGCGGAGGCGAACCCCGAGGAGCTCGAGGAGATCCTGCGGCCGCTCGGTTTCTTCCGGGCGAAGGCGAAGGCAGTGATCGGCCTGGGCGCCGCGCTCGTCGAGCGGTTCGGCGGCGAGGTGCCGGGCCGCCTCGAGGACCTGGTCACCCTCCCCGGGGTCGGGCGCAAGACGGCGAACGTCGTGCTGGGCAACGCGTTCGGCGTGCCGGGGCTCACGGTGGACACCCACTTCGGGCGCGTGGCCCGGCGCCTCGCGTTCACCGCGCAGGAGGACCCGGTCAAGGTCGAGACCGAGGTGGGGGAGCTGTTCCCGCGCAAGGAGTGGACCATGCTCAGTCACCACCTCGTGTGGCACGGGCGCCGCGTCTGCCTCGCGCGCACGCCCGCGTGCGGGGCCTGCAGCATCGCGCACCTGTGCCCGTCGTTCGGCGCGGGCGAGACCGACCCCGAGAAGGCGGCGAAGCTGGTGCGCCCTGCGCCGGACCGCTCGCCGACCGCGGGGCTGCCGTTGGTCTGAAGGCCGCTACACCGCCGCGGGCACCGGGCTGACGCGGGCGAGCCAGTCCAGCAGGATCGCGCTCACGGCGTCGGGCGCCTCCTCTGGGAGGAAGTGCCCCGCGCCCGGGAGGAGCTCGTACCGCAGGTCCGGCACGAGCGCGTGCGCGTCGACGTCCGCCCGGTCGTGCCGGACGAACCCGTCCCTGTCGCCCTGCAGCTGCAGCGCAGGCACCTCGAGGGGCCTGCGGAGCGCGGTGGCGAACCGGCGGCCGTCCATGCGCGGCGTCGACCGCACGGCCCAGCGCAGCGCCTCGACGGCGGAGTGCGCGGCGAACGGGATGCGCATCGCGCTCAGGTACAGCTCCACGGCGGTGTCCGGCAGCGGGGACGCCGCCCCGAGGTCCAGCGTGCGCGCCACGAGATCGCCGCGGGTCAGCGCGCGCTCGGGCAGCGTGGGCACCTGGAGGTAGGCCAGCTCGCGCAGCGCGGCCGGCGTGAGCACGGCCCGTGCGCCCTGCCGCAGCCGGGCCGGGTGCGGGCCGGCCAGCGCGGCGACCGCCGTCGTCGTGCCCGGGTGGAGGGCCGCGACGGCCCAGGCGAGCACAGCACCCGTGCCGTGCCCCACCACGACGGCGCGCTCGCGGCCCAGCGAGCGCACGACACCCGCGACGTCGGCCGCGCGCGTGGGCACCCCGTAGCCCGACGGCGGCTTGTCCGACCCGCCCACGCCGCGCACGTCCATCGCAGCGACGCGGTAGCCGGCGTCGGCCAGTGCGGGGATCTGGGCGCGCCACGCCCACCAGAACTGGGGAAACCCGTGCAGGAGGACGACGAGGGGCGCCGAGCGGCTGTCGGGGCCTGCGACAGCGACGTGGAACCGCGACCCGCCGGACGAGACGAACTCGTGCTGCCAGGGGCCGTCGACCAGCGCGCAGGTGTAGTCGCTCGTGGCTGCCGTGCGGGCCGCCGGCCTGGCCGAGAGTGCGGTCACGGGAACGAACCTACGCGCTCACGCCCCGCCGCGCGCGTGATCCGGCGCGGCGGTTCACGTCGTCAGGGACCGGTCTGCGCGACCCGGCGACCGGACTGGCCCGAGCCCGGCCCGTCCCCGCGCTGCGGGCCGGGGGCAGCGGGCGGGGTGCCTGGCTGCTGCGCCGGCGCGCTCTCGGGGGGCTGCTCCTCCGTCGCGCGCTGCTCCTTGGGCGGGTCGAACCGGTAGCCGACGTTGCGCACCGTGCCGATCAGCTGCTCGTGCTCCGGGCCGAGCTTGGCGCGCAGGCGCCGCACGTGCACGTCCACGGTGCGGGTGCCGCCGTAGTAGTCGTAGCCCCAGACCTCCTGGAGCAGCTGGGCGCGGGTGAACACGCGGCCCGGGTGCTGCACGAGGTACTTGAGGAGCTCGAACTCCTTGTACGTGAGGTCGATGGGGCGGCCGCGCAGCCGGGCCGTGTACCCGCCCGCGTCGATCGCGAGCTCGCCCGCAGAGATCTCCTGCTGCGACTCCTCGGCCGGGCCGCGTGCGGAGCGCTCCACGACGAGGCGCAGGCGCGCCTCCACCTCGGCCGGGGAGGCGGACTCGAGCAGCAGGTCGTCCGCGCCCCACTCGTGCGTGACGACGGTGAGGCCGCCCTCGGTGAGGATGAGCACGAGCGGCACGGTCAGACCGGTCGCGTGCAGCAGGCGGCACGTGGTGCGGGCAGCCACCAGGTCGCGGCGCGCGTCCAGCAGGACGACGTCCGCGTCCGGGGCGTCCACCAGTGCGGACGGCTCCATGGGCAGCACACGGACCCGATGCGACAGCAGGCCGAGTGCGGGAAGCACCTCGGCCGACCCGCCGGTGACAGGCGTGAGGATCAACAGCTCTGCCATTGACGCACCTCCTCTCGGAACCGGCGTCTTGCAACCGTCCCTGGCTCGGGCCCCGCGGGTGGCGGAACCTCTCGTCGCGTCCAGCTGGCACTCGACTGGCTCTGCGGAAGTCTGCCCTGTTGCTTGTTGCGTGCATGTTACACGCCCTTTTCCTGGTCACCACCGTGCTGCTCAGCGCCCGTGACGGTCGCATGACGCCGGGTTGCCCCGACCCCGGGCGCCGATTGAGGAAACCGGGTCCGACTCTGGAAAACTCTGGGTCGTGTCCGTCTCCACCCGTGCCGTGACCACCGCCGCGCTCGCGGCGGCCGTCGCCGCAGCGTCGTACGTCCAGCCCCGGCCGCTCCCGCTCGCCGCCGCCGCCGTGGCCCTCGTGGTGCTCGTCGCGCTCGGCTGGCCGTCGCTGCTGCGCCTGCCCGCGCCGGGCAGCACCCGCCTGGTCGTGGCGCTGTGCGGCATCGGCGGCGCCGCCGTCGTCTACCTCACGCCGGGCGAGCCCGTGCTGCGCCACCTGCCCGTCGTGCTCGCGGGTGCCGTCGTGCTCGCGTTCGTCGCGCAGATGCTGCGCCGCGACGGCAGGCCGCAGCTCACCGAGTCGGTGTCGGGCACGGTCGCGGGCGTCGTCGCCGCCCTCGGGGCAGCCGGGTGGGTCGCGGCGGCCCGGTCCGACGCCGGGGCGGCCCTCGTGGTGACGAGCGCCGTCGCGCTCGCCGTCGCGGCCGCCGTGTCCGCGCTGCCGCTGCGGGGCTGGGTCGCGCTGGGCGTGTCCGCCGTCGCCGCCGTGCTCGTGGGCGGCGGTGCCGCGACGCTGCTGCCGAACATCGACACCGTGAGCGGGCTGTGGTCCGGGCTGGTCGCGGGGCTCGCCGTCGGGGCGCTGCACCTGCTGCTGGAGCGGCTGCCGAAGCGCCGCGCGCGGCTCGCCGGGCTCTCCGCGGCCACGCTGCCCGTGGTGGTCTGCGGCGTCCTCGTGTTCGTCGTGGGGCGCATGGTCATCCTGTGACCGCACGCCCCCGGGCGGCCGGTCTCAGGCCTGGCGGACCATCTCGCCCGCGATCTCGATCCTGACCTTCCTGGCGACGAGCACGCCGCCCGCCTCGAGGGCGACGTTCCACAGCAGCCCCCACTCCTCGCGGTCGATCTCGCAGCTGCCGTGGAAGCCGAAGATGTCCTGCCCGTAGGGGTCGCGGCCGACGCCGCCGAAGTCGCAGTCGAGCGTGACCGGGCGCGTCATGCCGCGCACCGTGAGCAGGCCGTCCATGAGGAACTTGGTGAAGGCCCCGTCGGCCTGCCGCGGGTCGTGCGGACGGCGGCCGACCGTGCCCGCCTTGAGCCGCGCCCAGGAGAAGATCGGGTCGGCCTCGGCCTGCAGGCGCAGGCCCGTGCTGCGGAACTCGATCGTCGGGTGGTTCTCGACGTCGAGGAAGTCGGGGCTCTTCAGGTGCGTGTCGCGGTCGTCCACGTGCGTGGTGATCGAGTCCGCGCGGATCGTGCAGGAGACGCGGGAGGCCAGCGGGTCCTCGCCGACCTCGACGACCGCCTCGCCGTCCGCGAACTCGCCGCGCACGGGGCTGACCATCATGTGCATCGCGAGGAAGCCGAGCCGCTTGTGGTTCTGGTCGAGCGTCCACGTCCCGGGTGCCGGGATGGTCAGGCCGTTCCAGGTGCGGGTGGGCAGAGCTTCCATCTTGCAATTTCTCCCGTTTATGCGGATCCGTGCACGCTACCACCGTGTCCCTGGACCGCCGGGTGGCTGGTGGCGCGCGAAAGCCTGGGACAGCAGGGGTTCCGGTCAAGGAAAGCACGGGAGCAGGTCCGGGACGGGCCGGTTCACCCCTGGTGTGACAGGCGTCATGTCCGTCCTTATCGCGGACGGCGGGTTGTCGGGAGCGGCGGCACAGGGCATCGTGGGCAGAATGCTGGGACAGGTGATTGCGCTGGTCGTGCTCGTGCTGGGTACCGCGGCGCTCGGAGTGTGGTGGTCGGCGCGGCAGGGCGCCGTGCGCGCGCCGCGGGAGACCCCTGCGGGGATCGACTGGGCGTCGGCCGGGATCGCGCTGGCGGAGCGGGTGACCTTCGTGCAGTTCTCTGCCGAGGTGTGCGCCGCGTGCCGCTCGACGTCGCGCGTGCTCGGCGGGCTCACCGGCGGGGCGGCAGGCGTCGGTCACCGCGAGGTGCTCGTCGACGACCACCTCGACCTCGTGCGGTCGCTCGGCGTGCTGCGCACGCCCACGGTGCTCGTGGTCGACGGCGGCGGTCGCGAGGTGGCGCGCATGAGCGGCGTCGTCTCCGACTCGCAGGCGCGCCAGGCGCTCAACCGGGTCCCCGCAGCCACCGGAGCCGAGGGGGAGCAGCGATGAGCACAGGGATGATCGACCCACGAGGGCCGCGGGTAGGGGCGAGCATCACCTCGGTGCTGCTGGCCGTCGTGGTGCTGCTGGGTCAGAGCACGGCGGGGCTGCTGCTCCTGACCTTCATGATGCTGAGCTTCCTGCTCGGCACCCTGCGGGGCGCCGAGGGCACGTGGCAGGGCTGGGTGTTCAAGACGTTCGTGCGCCCGCGCCTCGACCCGCCCGCCGAGATGGAGGACCGGCGGCCGCCGCGGTTCGCGCAGGGCATCGGCCTGCTCGTCACCGCGGTCGGCGTGGTGCTCGGCGCGTTCGGCATGCTGTCGGCCGTGCCGATCGCCGCGGGCGTCGCGTTCGTCGCTGCCGCACTGAACGCCGTCTTCAACCTGTGCCTCGGGTGCGAGCTGTACCTGCTGCTGCGCCGGTCGGGCCTGGTCCGGGCCTGAGCCCTCAGTAGACGAGCGCCTGCGCCTCGTCGCGCAGGACCTCCTCCGCGAACAGCGCAGCGCCCGCGATCCGGACGCCCGGCAGCACGTCCGCCTCGGTGATCCCGCGACGCGCGGCGCACTGCGTGCACAGCGTCACCGTGCCCGCGGAGAGGACGACGTCGAGCAGGTCGGGCAGCGGCGTCGCGTGCTCGAGCGCGAGGTCGGCCGCACGGCCGGGCAGGGCGAACCACGCCGACTCGCCGGTGAGCCACAGGCTCACCTCGGCACCGGCCGCCACGGCCGCCGCCGCGACGGTGAACGCCTGGTTGGTCGCCTCGGGGCGCTCGAGCCCCGCAGTGGTCTTGATCACGAGCTGTCGCATGCCGCCGACTGTATGCCGTGCGCCCGAGGCCTGGCCGTTAGGATCGTGACCATGTCGATCCAAGCCCTCGAGATCATCTTCACCGGCCTCATCGTCGTGGTCGCCGCTGCGGTGGCCTGGTTCGCCGGCTACGTCGTCTACAAGCTGTACACCGGGCAGCGCTGATGGCGTTCACCTTCCCGGAAGGCCTCTCGCCGGAGGTCTACCCGCTCGCCTGGCTCGTCGGCCGGTGGCGCGGTGAAGGCGTGATCGAGTACCCGACCATCGGCAAGAAGACGTTCGTCCAGGACCTCGTCTTCGACCACGACGGCGGTCCGTACCTGCGCTTCGAGTCGACGCTGCGCGTGCTCGACGGCGCGGTGCCGGACGCGCCGCCCGCCGACGGCGAGTGGCCCGCCCCGGTGCCGGACCCGGCCGACGGCGAGTCGACGGCGGCCGAGGGCGCGGAGGTCGGCGAGGCGGGCACCGTGTGGTCCACCGAGACCGGCTACTGGCGCGTGTCCACCGACCGCCCCGAGGGTCTCGAGGACGAGAAGCACGCCCTCGAGGTGCTCGTCGCCGACGCGTCCGGGCGCATCACCGTCTACGTCGGAGCGGCGGGCAACGGGCGCATCGACCTGGCGTCGGACGCGATCGCGCGCACCTCGACGTCGTCGGAGGTCCGCGCGTCCAAGCGGCTGTACGGGCTGGTCCAGGGCCGGCTGCTCTGGGTCGAGGAGCTCGCGGCGTTCGGCGAGCCGCTGCGGTCGTACGCGTCGGCCGAGCTGGACCGCCAGTAACGAACGGGAATGTCCCGCCTGCCCGGGACGCTGCACCTGAGGTGAGCATGGACTACGAGAGCCCCCTGTTGCGCCGGCCCGGCGCCGTCGCCGCTGCCGGACCCGACGCCGGCGTCGCCTGGCACTACGGCGACCCGACGGCCGAGCAGCGCGCGCTGTCGCGCGGCGGCGCCGTCGTGGACCAGTCGCACCTCGGGGTCGTGCGCGTCGCGGGACCCGACCGGCTGAGCTGGCTGCACTCGATCACCTCGCAGTACCTCGAGCACCTGGCCCCGCGCACCAGCACCGAGCTGCTCGTGCTGTCGCCGCAGGGGCACGTGGAGCACGCGGCGGGGGTCGTGGACGACGGCGAGGCCACCTGGCTGATCACCGAGCGCGCGGCCGCGCCGGGGCTGGCCGGCTGGCTCGACCGCATGAAGTTCATGCTGCGCGTCGAGATCACCGACGCGACCGACGAGTGGGCCGCGATCGGTGAGCCCGTCGCCGCAGAGGGCGCCGAGGGCGAGCCCGTGACGTGGCACGACGCGTGGCCCGCCGTCGCGCCGGGCGGTACCCGCTACGGCCCCGCGGAGGCGGACCACCCGGGCACCGGCAGGCCCTGGCGCCTCGTCCTGGTGCCCCGCACCGACCTCGAGGCCGAGGTCGCGGCGCGCGAGGCCGCCGGCTGGCCGCTGGTGGGCACGTGGGCCACCGAGGCGCTGCGGGTCGAGGCCTGGCGGCCCCGCCTGGCGCGCGAGGTCGACGGCCGCACCATCCCGCACGAGCTGGACTGGCTGCGCACCGCCGTGCACATCAACAAGGGCTGCTACCGCGGCCAGGAGACCGTCGCACGCGTGCACAACCTGGGCCGCCCGCCGCGGCGGCTGGTCATGCTGCACCTCGACGGCTCGCAGCACCTCCTGCCCGAGCCCGGCGCCGAGGTGCGGCTGCCCGCGCCCGACGGCGGGACCGGCAAGACCGTCGGCACGCTCACCTCGGTGGGGCGCCACCACGAGCTCGGGCCGATCGGCCTCGCCGTGCTCAAGCGCAACGTGCCGGAGGAGGCCGAGCTGCTTGTCGCGGGCGACGTGTCCGGCCAGCCCGTCGAGGTCACGGCCGCGCAGGAGGTCGTGGTCCCGGGCGACGGCGTCTCGGTCGACCGCCCGGACGGCCACGGCCCGCTCACGCCGGGCCTCCGCGGCCCGGCCAGCCTGATCTGACCCGCTGAGTGCGGGATGTTCGCCCTTTTCTGTGTGCCAGGAGGGCGAAGATCCCGCACTCAACGAGCCGGACGGGGGGATGGGAGGATGCCTGCGTGAGCACCCTGCCCGGCGCGGCCGACGAGATGTGGCACAAGGCGCGGCGCACGCTCATGCTCCGCACCCGGCTGCGGCAGGGCTGGATCCGCGCCCGGGCGAGCCTCATCCCCATCGCGCAGGCGTCGCTCGCCGCAGGCGTCGCCTACCTGGTCGCGCGGTACGTGCTCGGGCACGAGCAGCCGTTCTTCGCGCCCGTCGCCGCGTGGGTGCTGCTCGGCTTCACGGCCCAGCGCAACGTCCGCCGGGTCTCCGAGATGGCCGTCGGCGTCGCGGTCGGCGTCGCGGTCGGCGACCTCATCGTGCACCTCATCGGCTCCGGCTGGTGGCAGCTCAGCCTCGTCCTGTTCATCTCCGCGATCACCGCACGGTTCATCGACCGGGGCGCGCTGCTCGTCACGCAGGCGGGCGTGCAGGCCGTCATCGTCGTCGGCCTGCCGTCCGTGTCGGGCGGGCCGCTCGGGCGGTGGACGGACGCCCTGACCGGCGGCGCCGTCGCGCTGCTCGTCGCGCTGCTCACGCCCGGTGACACGCGCCGTCGTCCGCGGGCGCTCGCCGAGCAGTCGGTGACCGAGCTCGCCGAGGTGCTCGAGACGCTCGCCCACGGCCTGCGCGAGCACGACAGGGACGACGTCGGCGCCGCCCTCGTGCGCGGGCGGGCGTCCGAGCCGGTGCTGGCCGAGTGGCAGGAGGCGGCCCGGACCGCCCGCGAGCTGGCGCAGATCTCCGTCGGTCGCGTGCACCGGCCCGAGCTGGCGCGGCTCGAGGAGCAGGCCGTGCTCGTCGACCGGACGATGCGGACGATCCGCGTGCTGGCCCGGCGCGTGCTGCCCGTGGTCGAGCGCGGGCACGACGTCGCGCCCGTCGCGGACCTCGTCGAGAACTTCGCGGTGGGCGTGCGCGAGCTGGCGTCCGCCGTCGGCACCGGCGGCGACGGTGCGCGCAGCCGCGAGGTGCTGTCCGCCCTGGCGGCGCGGATCGACCCCCGCACGGTGGGGGAGGGCGACTGGCAGGTGCAGTCGCTCGTCATGCTGCTGCGCTCGCCGGTGGTGGACACCCTGGAGGCCGCCGGCGCGACGCCGGAGGAGGCCCGCGAGGCTCTGCCCGAGCTCTGAGCTCGCCCTGCTGTCGACGGCGCGCGAACTCGGTCCTTTGTGGCGACGGAGCGCTCGAGTTCGGTCCCTTGTCGCGAGATCGGTCCGATGGACAGCCGATCTCGGGACGACGGACCGAACACACGCGGAGCGCGGTGACAGAGGACCGACGACAGAAGACCGTTGTCGTCTAGTAGTTGATCAGATACAGTACCTGTTGTGATGCAGCGAGCGAGCGACCCGACCGGCGGCAAGGCCGACGCCTTCGCCGCCGACCTGCTGCGCGGACACACCGACACGATCGTGCTCGGCGTGCTGCGCGCGCGGGACCGGTACGGGTTCGAGATCTACAAGGCGATCCGCGACGCGACCGGCGGCGACTACGAGATCAAGGAGGCCACGCTCTACGCGGCCTACCGGCGGCTCGTGAAGGACGGCCTGGTCGAGGCCTACTGGGGCGACGAGTCCCAGGGCGGACGCCGCAAGTACTACCGCATCACCGACGCCGGCCGGGCCGTGTACCGGCGCAACGTGGACGCGTGGGTGGCCACGCGGAGCACCATCGACTCCCTCCTCGACCTGAAGGGCTCCTGATGACGAACATCTCGGTGCACCGGCTGCTCGACGACGCCTTCGCGGGCATCGCCGTCACACCCGACGTGCAGGACCTCAAGGAGGAGATCCGCGCGAACCTCCTCGACCGCGTGGCCGAGCTGACCGCGCAGGGCGTCGGCGCCGACGACGCCGCACGGCGCGCCGTCGACGAGCTCGGCGACGTCCGGGCGCTCGTCGCGGAGGCGACGGCGGACGACGGCGCACGGTCGCCCGCCGCACCGGCTCCCGCGGTGGTGGACGCAGCCGCGGCGGCCGCGCGTCAGCGGGTGCCGGTGCGGCCGCGCTACGTCGTGGGGGTGATCGTCGCGTCCGTCGTGATCCTCCTGGCGTTCGTCCCGGTGATCTGGGTCTTCTCCCTGACGGCCGAGCGCGCCGAGGCGGGCTGGGTGCCCCTGGTGCTCGCCGCCCCGTACCTCGCAGGGCCCGGCGTCGGGTGGATCGTCGCCGCCTCCCTGCGGCGGGAGACCGCTGCGCACCACGCGATGCCGTGGCGCCGGGCCGCCGCGTACGGGTGCGCGACGGCGCTCCTGGCCGCCGGCACGGCGGGCGGGACGGTGAGCGCCGTGCTGTTCGCCCGGCCCGGCGCGGTGTTCCAGCTCGGGCTCCCTCTCGTCGTCGCCGGCGGTGCCTGGCTCGCCTACCTCCTCGCCACCCAGACCAACCGACGCAAGCCGTGGGTGCTGGAGCTGGAGCGGGAGCACGCCCAGGTGGGCAACCGGTTCGAGCACGACCCCGTGGCCGCCGCCCGGTTCGGCATCTACACCGTCGTCGTCTGGGGCGTCACGGCCGCCGTCTTCCTCGCCGTCGGGTTCACGGCGGGCTGGCTCTGGGCGCTGACGGCGGTCCTGCTCGGGTTCGCCGCCCAGATGCTGCTGCTGGCACGCATGCTGTTCGGCGGCGAGGACCGGTCTGCGCACCGGGCCCGACCCGTGCCGTAGGCTCGCGCCGTGGGAATCTTGCAGTGGTTCGTCATGGCCGCGCTCGCGCTCGTGGTCTTCGTCGTGCAGGTCGTCGCGCTGATCGACGCCGCACGGCGGCCCGACAGGGGCTACCGCGCCGAGGGCCGGGTGCCCAAGGCCGGCTGGCTCGCGATCCTCGGCGTCGCGGCCGCGCTGGGCTTCCTCGGCCTGCCGCAGGGCTGGCTCCGGGGCGGTTTCATGTTCGGCTCGTTCCTCAACATCATCGCCGTCGCGCCGGCCGTCATCTACTGGGTCAGCCTGCGTCCTCGCCTCCAGACCTACGGCACCGGCCGCAAGCCGCGCGGCCCGCAGGGCGGATGGTGACCGCCGTCTCGGCCGGGGTGCTCGACGACGCCGCGCCGCTCGCCGAGGTCGTCCGCGGCGACCTCGTCGAGTCGGTGCACCTGGGCCACCTCGTCGTGCTCGACCCCACGGGCCGCCCCGTGCTCCAGGCGGGCAACCCGACCACGCCGGTCTGGCCGCGCTCGTCGCTCAAGCCGGTCCAGCTCCTCGCCATGCTGCGCGCGGGCCTCGAGCTGCCGGACCGCCTCCTGGCGCTCGCGGCCGCCAGCCACAACGGCGAGCGGATGCACCTCGAGGGCGTGCTGCAGATCCTGTCGTCCGTCGGCCTCGGGGTCGACGCCCTGCGCAACACCCCCGACCTGCCGCTGCACCCGCCCGCCGCGCTCGAGTGGCGCACGGCGCCGCTGGCCGGCGGGCCCGGTCCGGCGTCGCTCACGCAGAACTGCTCGGGCAAGCACGCCGCGATGCTCGCGACCTGTCGTGCGCAGGGCTGGGACCTGGAGACCTACCTGTCGCCCGAGCACCCGCTGCAGCGCGCGGTCCGCAGCACCATCCTGGAGCTGACGGGCGACGCCGAGGTGGTCATGCACACGACCGTCGACGGCTGCGGCGCGCCGCTGTTCTCGACGACGCTGCTCGGCCTCGCGCGCGCCTTCTCGACGCTGGCGGCCGCGCCGACGGTCGACGTGCGCTCGCACGAGGCGCGCGTCGCCCGCGCGGTCTCCGCGCACCCCGAGATGGTCGGCGGCACGGGACGCGACGTCACGCTCGCCATGCAGGCCGTGCCGGGGCTCGTCGCGAAGGACGGCGCCGAGGGCGTGTACGCCGCGGGCCTGCCGGACGGCTCCGCCCTCGCGTTCAAGGTGCTCGACGGGTCTGCCCGTGCCCGCCCCGCGATCCTCGCGGCTGCCCTCCGTGCGGCCGGTGCGGCGGGCCTACCCGGCGTCTACCCCGGTGGCCTCGACGCGCTCGGCCGGGTGCCCGTGCTCGGCGGCGGCCGCCCGGTCGGCGACGTGCGCGCCGTCTTCGCCGACGCCTACGGCGGGGCGCGCCGATGAGGGCGGTGCTCCAGCGCGTCACCCGCGCGTCGGTGGTGGTCGACGGCGAGGTCGTCGGCGCGATCGACGAGCCGGGCGTGCTCGCGCTGATCGGGGTGACGCACGACGACGGTCCGGAGCAGGTCGCCACCGTCGCCCGCAAGATCGCCGAGCTGCGCATCCTGCGCGACGAGCTGTCGGTGACGGACGCGGGCGCGCCGGTGCTCGTGGTCAGCCAGTTCACGCTCTACGGCGACACGCGCAAGGGCCGTCGTCCCACGTGGAACAAGGCGGCGCCCGGCCCGGTCGCCGAACCGCTGGTCGACGCGGTGGTGGCCGCGCTGCGGGAGCGCGGCCTGACCGTCGCGACGGGGCGGTTCGGCGCCGACATGCGCGTGGAGCTGGTCAACGACGGGCCGGTGACCCTGATCGTCGAGGCCTGACGGCCTACCCCCGCAGCGCCAGCACCGCGAGCTCGGTGCGCGAGCGCACGCCGAGCTTGCGGAACACGCGGCCGAGGTGCACCTCGACGGTGCGCACGGACACGTAGAGGCTCGCGGCCACCTGCCGGTTGGTGCGGCCCTGCACCACCAGCCGCGCCACGTC
>DATGOB010000100.1:0-12126 GCA_036010205.1 Promicromonospora sp.
GAGGCCACGAACGGCGGGTTGTGGTGCTCACCGGTGGCGAAGACGTCCAGGCCGGCCTCGTCGGCGTGCCGGGCGATGGTGAGCATCGCCCGCACCCGCTCCGTGTCGTCCGGGGTCCGCCCGGTGGTCGGGTCCGTTGTCACGTCGCTGACGCTGAAGATCCCGAACTGCATGTGTCGCGCCTCCCTCAGATCGTTTCATGCAGATGCATGAACACCCGCCTCAACCCGGCGACCCCGCCGGATGTTCCCCGACGACAGCCGCCCACCGCACCGACGCACGTGAGATCGCGCACATCAGCGCCCAGAATGCCCGGAGTGCGCTTGCGAGCACACCTCCGACGGCTAGCCTGAACGGGCGGCTGGAACATCACCGAGGTCCCCTGCGTTGACTCCTCGGACCTTTTCTCCACCACCCACCCCGACAACCCTTGGAGGACATCGTGCCCGACCGGTCCCTGCGCGGTATGAGCATCGGTAGCAAGAGCATGGAGTCCGACGAGGGCGTGGACTTCGCCCCGCGGTTCCAGGCCTACTACGACTGCCCCAACGGCCACACCATCATCCTGCCCTTCGCCACCGACGCGGACGTCCCCCCGATCTGGGAGTGCCGCTGCGGCGAGGAGGCCCTCCTGCGGGACGCCGAGAAGCCCGAGCCCAAGGCGACCAAGCCCCAGCGCACCCACTGGGACATGCTGCTCGAGCGCCGCACCGTCAAGGAGCTCGAGGACCTGCTCGACGAGCGCCTCGAGCTGCTGCGCGCCGGCAAGCTCCGCCGCTCGGCCTGACAGGCACCCGCAGCACGCACCGCTGAACGCACCAGACGCGAACGACCGTCGGCCCGGACCACCAGGTCCGGGCCGACGGTCGTTCCGGCTCACCGCCGGCGCCGCACCCCCGCGACCGCACCGGCCACCACCAGCACCACCGCCAGGCCACCGACCACCCAGCCCGGCCAGTACCCCGCCGCCACCGCAGGCGTCACCGTCGACCGCAACGGCAGCTGCGCCACCCACCGGTCGGCCGTGAACAACCCCGTGCTCCGCACCACCGTGCCGTCCGGCGTGACCACCCCCGACACCCCCACCGTCGACACCTGCACCGCCGCGCGCCCCGTCGTCATCGCCTGCACCCGCGACATCGCAAGCTGCTGCGTCGACTCCGTCGTGAACCCGAACGACGCGTTGTTCGTCGGCACCACCAGCACCTGGGCGCCCCGCAGGACCGCGTCCCGCACGATCTCGTCGTACGCCACCTCGAAGCAGATGATCGTGCCCAGCCGGTAGTCCCCCTGCCCCAGCCGGCTCGGCACGTCCACGAACGGCGGCCCCTCCCCCGGCAGCATGTCCGTCGACACACGGTCCACCTGGTCCGACACCTGCCGCAGCACCGACCGCAGCGGCACGTACTCCGCGAACGGCGCCGGGTGCTGCTTCGCGTACCGGCCGATCACCCCGCGGCCCGCCTGCCACAGCAGCGACACGTTGTACCGCCCACCCGTCTCCGGGTACTCCTGCGCCCCCACCAGGATCGGCGCCCCCACCGCCGCCGACGCCTCGTCCAGCCCCCGCGCCACGTCCGCCGCCTCCTGCGGGTCCAGGTCGCTGCCGTTCTCCGGCCACAGCACGACGTCCAGCTCGCCCGCGAAGTCCTCCGCCAGCGCGTACGTCCCGTCCAGGTGGTTGCCCAGCACCTCCGCACGGTTCGCGAACGCCCCCAGCCCCGGCTCGGACACGTTGCCCTGCACCGCCCCCGCCCACAGCGTGCCCTGCTCGGCCACGTCGCTGCCCGCGTCGTACACCTCCTCGCCGTCCGGCGTGGTCACGGGCCCGGCGCTCGCGGAGGCGGGCAGCGGCAGCACCTGCGGGGCGACGACGACCAGCGCACCGAGCGCGAGGGCACCGACGGCGCGGCCGACGCGGGCGCGGGCGGCGGCCGTGACGGCCAGGGCGAGCAGCGCCCCGGCGAACGCGACGAGCAGGCCCACGGCGACGGTGCCGCCGAGCCACGCGGCGCGGCCGGTGGGCGCGTCGGCCATCGCCCATGCCAGGCGGCCCCAGGGGAACCCGCCGAAGGGGATCTCCGCGCGCCACTGCTCGACGGCGACCCACAGCACGGCGAACGCCGCGGCGAGCCGCCAGCCGCGGCGGCGCAGGAACCGGACCCGGCGCGCCCACGTCCACAGGGCGGCGAACCCGGCGACGAACAGGGCCTCGACGGTGGACACGGCGATCCAGGGCAGGGTCTCGGTGGACTCGTGCGCCCACCACAGGTGCGGCAGGAAGAACGCGAGCCCGAACAGCAGGCCCATGAGGGCGTTCCAGCCGGCGTGGTCGCGACCGAGCGCCACGTAGAGGGCGGCGACGGCGACGAACGCACACGGCCACGCGCCGGCGTCGGGGAAGGCCGCCCACAGGACGAGGCCTCCGGCGCCCGCGAGGAACAGGGTCAGCAGCCGGGAAGGTTCGGGCGCGCGCACCACCGCAGCCTACGTCGCGCCGCGGCGCAGGCGCTCAGAACGTGTCGTGGATGACGACGCCGTCGCGCAGCGTGTGCAGGCACTCCGGCTCGGGCGCGTCGGGCGACAGGTCGGGCAGCAGCGGCGTGCCGGCCCGGGCCTCCTCGCTCCAGGAGGCGAGGCGACCGGGTGCGGCCTGCACGCCGAGCCGCTCGGTGCGCCAGACCGCCAGGTGCGCGGGCGCACCGACGCGCAGCTGCCCCGCGCCGGTGTGGTCGAGGCCCGCCAGGCGCCACCCACCGCGCGTGTGCGCGCGGAACGCGGCACCGGCGGAGATGCGCTGGTCGGGGTCGTCGTGCCGGGTCGCGGCGCGCACCGCCTGCCACGGGTCCACGGGGGTGACGGGCGTGTCGGAGCCGAACGCGAGCGGCACACCGGCCTGCGCGAGGTCGGCGAACGGCATGAGAGCACCGGCGCGCGCGGCGCCGAGCCGCGCGGCGTACACGCCGTCGCTGCCGTTGAACGCGGTGTCGAACGCCGGCTGCACCGACAGGCCCACGCCCCGCACGAGCAGGGCGGCCAGGGTCGCGGCATCGACGAACAGGGCGTGCTCGATGCGGTGGTGCCCGGCGCGCACGGCGCCGTCGCCCGTGATCTGGGCGGCGGCCTGCAGCCCGCGCACGGTCTCGTCCATGGCGCGGTCGCCGATGACGTGGAACGCGCCCTGCACGCCCGCCTCCTGCACGGCGACGAGGTGGCCGGCGATCTGGTCGGCGTCGAGGTAGAGGTTGCCCGTCCAGGGCGTGCCGTCGGGGTTGGTCAGCGCGCCGGTGAAGCCGGCGGTGGCGGGGTCAGCGGGCAGGTCGGAGTACGGGCGGCGCAGCGCGGCGGTGCGCGACCCGATCGACCCGTCGACGTTGAGGTCGCCGCCGATCCCTGTGAGGAACGGCAGCTCCGCCAGCAGCGCCCGGGCGTCGTCGGCGGTGCGGCACAGCTCGCCGCGGTAGGCGGCCAGGTGCGGCAGGGCGTGCTGGGCCGGGTCCGCGGTCAGGGCGTGCAGCTCGGCCAGACCGGCACGGGTGTCGAGGTGCTCGCCGCTCATCTCGTGCACGGACACGACGCCGCGCGCGGCCCAGGCCGTGAGCGTGTCGCGGTACAGGCGGGTGCGGTGGTCGGGCGTGAGGGTGTGCGCGACGGCGCGCACCCGGTGGTGCAGGTCGGCGGTGACGAGGCCGGTGTCGGCGGGCGCGTCGGACCAGCCCGAGCCGGAGGCCGCTGCCCCGGTCCACGCCGGGTCGCGCTCGATGCCCGCGCGGGCCGCCATGGCCGAGGAGATCACCGCGGAGTGCACGTCGACCCGTGCGGCGTACACGGCCCGCCCGCCGCACGCGGCGTCGAGCTCGGAGCGGGTGAACGGGCGGCCCTCCGGCCACGCCTGCTCGTCCCAGCCGACCGCGAGCAGCACCTGCTCGCCCGACGGGTCCGCGACCTCGAGCCGCCGCGCCCTCCCGTGCAGCACGGCCAGCGCCTGCCCGAGCGACCGCACACCGCTCGCGACGCCGAGGTCCACCGCCTCGGCCGCGAGCCCGGTCTCCAGCACGTGCGCGTGCGCGTCCACGAACCCGGGGGTCACGAGCGCGCCGTCCAGGTCGACGACACGGTCGGCGCGTGCGGCGAGCCCCGCGGCGGTGTCGTCGGCGCCGATCCACGCCACGACGCCGTCGTCCACGAGGAGGGCCTCGGCGAAGGGGTCGGCGGACGAGTGCACGACACCGTTGCGGTACAGGATGGATCGGGCGGGGTGGCTCACGCAGGAACTGTATGCGATCGCACGGGCGCCGTCACAGGCTCGAGTAGGCCACCACCCCGCGCAGCACCGCGTCCTGCGCCCTGCGGGCGGTGGTGCGCAGTCGCTGCGACGGCGCGGCGCCACCGAGCTGGTCCAGCACGTCCACGACCTGCTTGCACCACCGCACGAAGTCGCCCGCCGCCAGGTCGGAGCCCCGCAGCACGCTGTCGAGGCCCTTGCCGGACGCCCACCGGTGCATCGCGGCCACCAGGCCCAGGTCGAGCGGACCGGTCGCGTCGATGCCGTGCGCCTCCTCCAGGTCGTCCACCTCCGACCACACGCGCTGCGTGTCGTCCAGGACGCCCGCGAGCCGGCCGGTCGGCCCGCCCGGCACGTACGGGTCGGGCGCGTCGTCCCTGCGCCCCTGGTACACGACCGTCGACACCACGGCCGCGAGGCCCGCCGGGTCGAGGCCGTCCCACACACCGCGGCGCAGGCACTCGGCCAGCAGCAGGTCGTTCTCCGCATACAGGCGGCGCAGCCACCGCCCGTCGTCGGTGACCCGCACGCGCGAACCGGTGCGGTCGAGGTAGCCGAGGGTCAGCAGCACGTCCAGGGTGCGGTCGAAGGTGCGCGCGATCGACCCGGTGCGCCCCTCGACGCGGCGCACGAGCTGGTCGTGCTCCTTCTTGAGCTTGTTCCACCGCTCCGCCCACCGGGCATGGTCGTCCCGTTCGGGGCACGCGTGGCACGGGTGGGCCTTGAGGGCCTTGCGCAGGCGGGCGAGCTCGGGGTCGGTCGCGGCGTCCGACCGCCTGCGCGGGGTGCCTCCGCGCGCCGCACGCCCGGCGGGCGTGCTGGTGCTGTGCGCCGACGGCACGTCGTCCGCCATGGCGCCCAGCGCGTTGCGCATGCTGGAGACCAGGTCCCTGCGCGCGTCGGGCTTGCGCGGGTTGAACGACTTCGGGATCCGCACGGTGGTGACGGTCTGCAGCCCGTCCGGAGCGTCGGCCAGGGTCAGCTTCTTGACCTGCCGCTCCTGGGTGAGCACGGTGGGCCGTGGCCCGTCGAACCCGCCGGGCTCGCCCGGGTCGAGCACGAGCACGTACCCGCGCCTGCGCCCCGACGGCACCTCGACGACGTCGCCGCGCCGCAGCTTCTCCAGGGACGCGACGACCTCCGCCCGCCGCGCGCCGCTGGCCGAGCGGGACAGCTCGCGCTCGCGGTCCTTGATGGCGCGGCGCAGGTCCATGTACTGCGCGAAGTCGCCGACGTCGCACGTCATGGCCTCGGCGTACCCGTCGAGGGCCTCGGCGTGCGCCTGCGCCTGCTTGGCGAGGCCGACGACGCCGCGGTCGGCCTGGAACTGCGCGAAGGAGGTCTCCAGGACCTCGCGGGCGCGGTCGCGGCCGACCTGGGCCACGAGGTTGACTGCCATGTTGTACGTGGGCCGGAAGCTGGAGCGCAGCGGGTACAGGCGCTTGGACGCGAGACCGGCAAGGGCGACGGGGTCGAGCGCGGGGTGGTCGACGACCACGGCGTGCCCCTCGATGTCGATGCCGCGCCGCCCGGCGCGGCCGGTGAGCTGGGTGAACTCGCCGGGGGTGACGGGCACGTGGCTGGTGCCGTCCCACTTGACGAGCTTGTCCAGGACGACGGACCGGGCGGGCATGTTGATGCCGAGGGCGAGGGTCTCGGTGGCGAACACAACCTTGACCAGCCCGCGGGAGAACAGGTCCTCGACGGTCTCCTTGAACACGGGCAGCATGCCGGCGTGGTGGGCGGCGACGCCGCGCGCGAGGGCCTGCGACCAGGACCAGTAGCCGAGCACGTCGAGGTCCTCCGGCGGGATGGCGGCGGTGCGCTCCTCGACGACGGCGCGGATGGTCGCCTCCTCCTGCGGGGTCGTCAGCCGCAGGCCTGCCTTGAGGCACTGGTCGACGGCGGCCTCGCAGCCCGCGCGGGAGAACACGAAGTAGATCGCGGGCAGCAGGCCGTCGGCATCGAGCGCGTCGATGACGACGAACCGCGGCGGGGTGCGGCGCGCCGGGCCCATGTCGCTGCCGTGGCCGCCGGTGCGGCGCCCGCCGGGCCCGCGGTAGCCGCGGTCCCCTCGGCCCCGGTACCCGCGCCCGCGGTGCCCGGCGTGGCTGCCGCCCCGCCCGGACCGGAACGCGGCCGACAGGTCGGGGTTGATGGGCGGGCTGGTGCCGGGGTCGGTCGGGTCGACGTGCCCGGCGTACAGGTCGAGCAGGCGCGGCTTGCCGCGCGGTTCCGGGGAGGACATGAGCACGTGCTGCCACAGCGGCACGGGCCGGCGCTCGGAGACGACGACGGCGGTGTCGCCGCGGACCATCTCCAGCCAGTCGCCGAACTCCTCGGCGTTGGACACGGTGGCCGACAGGGACACGAGCTGCACGTCGTCGGAGAGGTGGATGATCACCTCTTCCCACACCGGGCCGCGGAACCGGTCGGCGAGGTAGTGCACCTCGTCCATGACCACGTAGGCGAGGCCGTCGAGGGTGGGCGACCCGGCGTACAGCATGTTGCGCAGCACCTCGGTGGTCATGACCACGACGGGTGCCTCGCCGTTGATGGTGGTGTCCCCGGTGAGCAGGCCGACGTTCTCGGGGCCGTGCCTGCGGGCCAGGTCGGCGTACTTCTGGTTGGACAGCGCCTTGATGGGCGTGGTGTAGAACGCCTTGCGGCCCGAGGCGAGCGCGAGGTGGACGGCGAACTCCCCGACGACGGTCTTGCCCGCACCGGTGGGGGCGGCGACCAGGACGCCGCGGCCCTGCTCGAGCGCCTCGCACGCGGTGACCTGGAACGCGTCGAGGTCGAACCCGACCACCTCACGGAAGCGGGCGAGCTCGGGGTGCTGAGCCGCCGAACGACTCCGGGACCGGAAGGCCGAGTACCGCTCGGACGGGCTCAGGTCGTTCATGGGTGACAGCCTACGGGCCCCGTATGACACGCACGTGCGACACACGCGCGCGGCGCGCCACGGGGCCCGCGGGCGGTCAGACCTCCGCGGCCTCCAGACGCCGCTGCACGCGCCTGTCGTGCAGCAGCGCGATGCCGACGGCGGCGAAGTACAGCACGCAGATCGGCAGCGCGACCAGGATCATCGTCAGGGCGTCAGGGGTGGGCGTGATGATCGCGGCGAACGTGAACGCCACGAGGATGGCCCACCGCCACCCGGCGAGCATGCCCCGCCCGGTCATGAGGCCGGCGAAGTTGAGACCGACGAGCACGACAGGGGACAGGAACGCCAGCCCGAACGCGATGAGCAGCCGCATCACCAGCGACAGGTACGCCTCGGCGTTGGTGAACGCCGTGGCGCCGTCGGGCAGGAACCCGGTGAGGATCTGGATGGCGTGCGGGAACACGAGCCACGCCATGTACGCCCCGCCGAGGAACAGCGGGAACGCCGCGCCGACGAACCCGTAGGCGTACCGCCGCTCGTTGGAGTTCAGGCCGGGCGTGATGAACGCCCACACCTGGTACAGCCACCACGGGCACGTGAGGAACACGGCGAGGAACAGCGACGACTTGATCTTCAGGTCCAGGGCCGCCATCGGCCCGGCGAAGTTCAGGGTCGCCTGGTTGCCCCGCATCTCCTCGGCGATCTCCAGGGGTCGCTGCAGCACCTGCAGCAGCGGGTCGTACAGCAACCAGCCGACGACGGCGCCGACGACCAGGCCGACCGCGACGAGGACGAATCTCTTGCGCAGCTCGAGCAGGTGCTCGACCAGTGGCATCCGACCGTCGGACGCCCGCTTGCGTCGTGCCACCGATCAGGCCTTGGGGATGTCGCGGTCCTTGTTCTCGACGATGCCGGGTACCTGACCCGACGAGCCCGTCGTCCCGGAGGTCCCCGTGGTCCCGGCGCCCGGCTGCGTCGTGCCGGTGGTGCCGTCGGTGTCCTTGTCGTCGTCGCGCAGGTCGCGCATCTCCTTGCGGAAGATCTTCATCGACTGCCCCACGCTCTTGGCCAGGCCCGGCAGACGGGTCGACCCGAAGAGCAGCAGGATGACGACGAGCAGGACGATCCAGTGCCACGGCTGCATGGCGCCCATGGTGACTCCTTGTGGTTCGGCGCTTGTGTGAGGCGGTCGTGGACGATCCTACGCGTCCACGGGGGTCGGACCCCAAGCCCCCACCACGGGAGATCGGCTACTCGTTGAACTGCTTCCACTTCTGCCACGTCGACACGTGCCGCGCCCGCCGCGCCTCCTTGCGCTCGGTGCGCGCCGCCCGCTGGGCGTTGACCCGCTGGTAGTGGATCGTCACGTCGTCGAACAGGCTGGGGCCCGGGTGCTGCGTGCTCGCGGCCTCCCGTGCCCGGTCGGCGGCCTCCTGCAACCGGTCGGCCGACTCCGCGAACCGCTGCGACGCCTCACCGAGCTCCTCGAGCAGCCCCCGCGCGGACCGCCACAGCGAACGGGCCAGGAAGAACGCTCCGACGAGGCTGCCCACGATCAGCAGGGCCCACACCCAGAACCACATGGTCGACCAGCCTAGTGCCGATCCGGCGGAAAGGCTGCCCCGGATCCCCCCTGGGGCTGCGTGACGTCCGTCGCTCCACCCCCGACACCCAGCGACTCGTACACCTCCAGCGCCGCCCGGGCCGCACCCGCGACGTCCTCGGCCAGTGCCGGCGGCGCCACCTGCCGCACGTACGGCGCGAGCTGGATCAGGGTGCTGCGCAGCCACCCCGGGTTGGTGACCCGCAACGTCACCTCGAAGTCACCGTCGGGCAGGTTGCGCACCGACTCCACGGGCACCTCCTCGGCGAACCAGCGCGCCCGCGGCGCGAACCGGACCGTCGCCGGCGGCGAGGACCCGCCCGCGAACAGGGCCGCGAAGTCGATCTCCGCCTGCTGACCGGGGTGGTCCCGCACCGGGACGTCCGTCTCGACCGCGTCGAGGATGCGGTCCACCCGGAACGTGCGCGGCGCACCGGCCCGGTAGCACCACGCCGCGAGGTAGGCGAACTCGTCCTGCGTGTGCAGGCGCTGCGGGTCCACCTCGCGCTCGCTGACCACGTCGGAGGAGCTCACGTACCGGATCCGCAGCCGGTGCCCCGCCGCCAGCGCCGCCGCCAGCACGGACACCACCTGCCGGTCCCCGCCCGGCGCGAGCCGCACGTCGACGGCGTTCGCGGCCTCCCCCGTCGCGTCGGTCAGCTTCCCCAGCGCCGACTCCACGACCGCCGACCGCGCCGGGTCCGCCTGCACCGCACCCGTCTCCTTCATCGCACGCAGCGCCGCGACCAGCGCGACCGCCTCCCGCGTACCCAGGCGCAGCGGCCGCGTCATGCCCCGCGCCTCCGTCAGGTGCACCACACCACGGTCGATCGACGCGGCGTCGAAGTCGATGAGGTCGTCCGGCCAGTACCCCGGTGTGCCCGACACCCACAGGGCGTCGACGTCCTTCTGGATCTGCGCCGGCGTCGTCCCGAACCGGCGCGCCAGCTCCTCCACCGGCACCGGCCCCGCCCCGTCCAGGTAGGCGACGATACCCAGCAGGCGCAGCAGCCTGTCGTCCGCGCGCTCAGCCACGCACACCTCCCAGCGCCGCAGCGGCCCGCAGCCGGCGCACCGTCTCCTCCCGCACCGGCGCGGGCTCCAGCACGACCACCGCCGCACCGTACCCCGCAGCCTCCGACGCCATCCCCGTCACCGACCGGAACGGCACCTCCAGCACGTCCCACCCCGTCGGCGACGACCCGCCCGCGCCCCCGTCCTCCGGCAGCCGCGCCAACCACGCCTGGCGCTCGCCGTCGGGCACGGGCTTGCCGCGGGCGCGCAGCGCGCTCGCCCGCTCCGGCCGCACGGCCACGACGGCCTGCCGCACCTCGCCGTGCGCCTTGCCGAGCATGACGTCGGTGTCGACCTCGGGGATGTCGTAGGCACCGGACGCGCCGACGATCCGCACGCGGGACTCGATGCGCGACAGACGGAACACGCGCGGCGCCTGCCGGTCACGGTCGAACGCCATGAGGTACCAGCCGCCGTCGCGCGCCGCGATGCGCCACGGCTCCACGTGCCGCGTCAGCACCGCACCGTTGTACGCGGCGCGGTACGCGAACCGGACCGCGCGACGCGCCTCGATCGCCTCCATGAGCGGCCCGTACGCGTCGCCGACGGCCCGCACCGACGGCGCCAGCCCGGCCAGCGCGTCCACCGACGGGTCACCGGCGCCCGCGGCCCGCAGCTTGACCATCGCACGCGTGATGTCGGTCTGCAGCGTCTTGTCCTGCCAGAACTGCGCCGCCAACGACAGCACGCCCAGCTCCGCCGGCGTCAGGTCGACCGGCGGCAGCGCGTACGCGTCCTGGTCGATGCGGTACCCGAGCTCGTCGGTGTGCCCGCCCGTACCGACCGTCACCACCGGCACCCCCAGCGCCCGCAGCATGTCCTTGTCCCGCTCGAACATCCGCTCGAACGCCTCGTCGCTGGGCGCGTCCGCGTACCCGGCCACAGCGGTACGCACCTGCTGCTTGGTCATGGCGGCGTTCGTGTTCACGAGCGCGATGACGAGGTTCAGCAGGCGCTCGGCCGGATTGAGGTCGCTGGGCATCAGGACAACGGTAGCCTCCCCCTGTGATGACGTGGCGGATCGGCACAGTGATGTCCACAGGCAGGACCTGGCGCGGGGCGCGCGAGCTCGAGGTCACCCTCGACCGCCCCCTGCCCGGCCGCCGCGACGACGACCGCACCGCCCGCGCCCTCGCCTACACCGACCTCGTCGGCGACCCCGCCCCCGGCGACGCCCTCCTGCTCAACGTCTCCGCCCTCGCCCGCAACCTCGGCACCGGCGGGTACGCCCTCGTCGTCGGCCCCGCCTCCCCCGGCACCACCCTCCCGCCCGACCCCGACCCCGGACCCGGCCACCTCGTCAAGGCCCGCTACACCCCCCTGCAGGCCATGGTCCTCGGCGTCGACGAGCAGGAATCACCCCACCACACCACCCTCGCCGACGCCGACGACCTCGCAGGCATGCCCGTCGTCGTCGCCGACCTCCACTCCGCCCTGCCCGCCGTCGTCGCAGGCCTGCGCCACGCCCCCGGCGGCACCGACCTCAAGGTCGCCTACGTCATGACCGACGGCGGCGCCCTGCCCGCCGCGTTCTCCCGCACCGTCGCCACCCTCCGCGACGTCGGCTGGCTGCACACCTGCGTCACCGTCGGCCAGGCCTACGGCGGCGACCTCGAAGCCGTCACCGTCCACACCGGCCTGCTCGCCGCCCGCCACGTCGCCGGCTGCGACGTCGCCGTCGTCGCCCAAGGACCCGGCAACCTCGGCACCGGCACCCGCTGGGGCTACTCCGGCGTCGCCGCAGGCGAAGCCGTCAACGCCGCCGCCACCCTGCACGGCCGCCCCGTCGCCTCCCTGCGCGTCTCCGGCGCCGACCCCCGCGACCGCCACCGCGGCATCTCCCACCACTCCCTGACCGCCTACACCCGCGTCGCCCTCGCCCCCGCCGACATCCCCGTCCCCACCCCCGACGAGACCGTCGAGCACCTCCCCGCCTGGGGCACCGACCTCACCCGACGCATCCGCCGCCAGACCCCGGCACTCGCCGCCCGCCACACCCTCGTCGACGTCCCCGCCACCGCCGACCTCCTCGACACCCTCCGCACCAGCCCCGCAGGCCTGCGCACCATGGGCCGCGACCTCGACGCCGACCCCGCCTCCTTCGTCACCGCCGCCGTCGCAGGCCTCCACGCCCACCGGCTCACCACCACGGACTGAGCACCGGATGAGACCCACCACCCGCCTCACCCTCACCGTCCTGCTCCTGGCCGTCGCCCTCCTCGGCGCCACCACCGCAACCCCCTGGGAGCTCGACCCACCCCACCTCACCGCCCCCGC
>DATGOB010000101.1:0-5298 GCA_036010205.1 Promicromonospora sp.
TCGATGAGCGCGAAGACGAGCAGGCCGAACCCGAGCACCGACATCGCGGCGCCGACCCAGTCGGTGAAACGGCCGGTCTCGGCCTGCCGGGACTCGGCGACGCAGAGCAGCACCCCGACGACGACCAGCGCGCCGAACGGCACGTTGATCCAGAACGCCCAGTGCCACGAGTACGCCGAGGTGAGCCAGCCGCCGAGGACCGGCCCCACGGCCGCGGCCGAGGCGACCGTGCGCGCCTTTCTCCAGGAGCGCGTCGAGAACCTGGCGGCCTCGTTCGAGGGCGACGACGCCGAGGTGCGCGCCCTGCTGGCCGTGAGCGGCATCCTCGGCCTGACCGTCGCGCGCCACTTCCTGACCCTGCCCGCCTTCGAGCACGTCTCGCACGACGAGCTGGTGCGGGCAGCGAGCGCGTGGGTATCGGGGGCGGAGTCCGCCTAGCCGCGGGTCGGGCCCCCCGGTGTGCGGCCCGACCCGCGGGCCGGGCCGCACACCGGGGGGCGCCGTCAGGTGAAGTCGAGCACCAGCCGACCGCGCAGGCCGCCCGCCTCGAGCATGACGTGCGCCTTCGCCGCCTCCTCTGCGGGCAGGACCTCGGCGACCCGGAGGCTGAGCGCGCCCTCCTCGACCTGCCGACGGAGGGTGTCCAGCGCCTCGGTGTCCTCGATCCGGTCGGCGACCATGAGCGGGTGCACCGTGATGCCGCGCTCCCCCGGACCTTCCCATCCCCGCATCTCGGCCACCACGCCGCCGTCGGCGACGGCGGGCAGCACGGCAGCGCGCTGGTCCGAACCGTCCACGAGGGCGGGCACGCCGGCCGGCACGATCTCGCGGATCTGCTCCGCGACGCCGGCACCGCGCTCGACCACGTGGTCCGCACCGAAGGAGCGGACCAGGTCGACGTCCCGCTCCGCGGCATCAGCGACGACGGTCAGGCCGTCAGCCGTGGCGAGCTCGATCGCGTAGGCGCCGACAGCCCCGGCCGCTCCGGTGACGGCCACGGTGTCTCCCGGGCGCAGCCCCGCGACGTCCAGCGCCATCCGCGCCGTGAGCGCGTTCATCAGGAGGGTCGACGCCGCAGCGAGGCCGACCCCCGCCGGGGCGGGCACCACCGAGGCCGCAGGCAGGACGACCTTGTCGGCATAGGCGCCACCGCGCGGCCCGACGAACAGCACCATCCCGATGACCGGCTGCCCGACGACGAGCCGGTCACCGACACCGGGGCCGACCTGGTCGACGACACCGGCCACGTCCATGCCGGGCACGAACGGCGGACGTGCGGTCGACCGGACCGCGTGCCCGCCCGTGCGCAGCATGACGTCCGTTGGGTTGACAGCGGCGGCGTGCACCCGGATGCGGACCTCTCCCGGGCCCACCTGGGGCTCCGGCAGGTCCAGCACCTGCAGCACCTCGGGACCGCCGTACTCGTACAATCCGATAGCTCTCACACGTCGGGCAACCGCCGCGTGGACGATGTTGTTCCGACCGCGGACCACCGCGGGCGGCTGCACCGTCACTGCGGCGCACCGGGCTCGCGCAGCCCTCAGGCCGGACGGAGCGCGTCCGTCACGAGCCCGAGCAGCCGCTCGACCCGGGCCGCGTCGACCTCGACCGGCATGAGCGCCCCTGCCGCCAGCACCACGACGTCCTCCGCCTGGACGTCGCCGCGCAGGCTCCCGTCGCGGGCGCCCGCGTCGAGGATCGGCGCGATCGCGGCGGCGAGCCGGCCGCGCCGGCCCGCGACGTCGTCCTGCTGCACGGACTCCAGGACGCCCCGGCGCAACGCGTCGAGCATGCCTCGCTTCGTCGCGGCCAGGTGCGCGAACCGGCGCAGCCACTCCCCGAGCGCCTCACCGGGCGGCAGCCGGTCGAGCAGGCGGCCCGCCTCGTCGATCAGCTCGGTGACCTGTGCCTCGTACACCGCGGCGACCAGCGACTCCTTGGTCGGGAAGTTCCGGTAGAGCGTCCCGATCCCGACGCCCGCCGCGCGCGCGACGGCCTCGAGCGAGAAGGGCGCGGCTCCGTCGGCGAGCGCCGCGCGGGCGGCCTCGAGCAGCGCCTGGCGGTTGCGCTCGGCGTCGGCCCGCCGTCGGCGCGGGGCGGCGCTCGAGGTCTCGTCGGTCATGGCGGGGCTTTCCTCCGGTGGTGCCGGCCTGGCTCGACCGGAGGGACCTCCGGTACCGGCCCCATGGTCTCACGCCCCCCTTGGCCTCGGCTCCCCTCTGACCACCGAGGTCGCGACGCCTTCGACCCGACCCTTCACACCGCCCGGCGCGGGAGCAGGAGCGAGAGCGCGACGGCAGCGACCGTGAACCCGGTCGCCCACCAGAACGCGACCTGGAAGCCCTCGGCCGGCGCGTCCGCCGCGGCGACGGCGCCCTGGAGGACGACGGCGAGCACCGCTGTGCCGAACGACCCGCCCAGCTGCTGCCCGATGCGGCTGATGACGCTCGCGTGCGGCACCTCGTCGCGCGCCAGGCCCTCGAAGGCCAGCGCCATGAGCAGCACGGTGACCGCGCCGAGGCCGAGACCGCGCACCAGCAGGAAGCCGCTGATCAGCACGAGGCTCGTGTGCTCGGTCGCGGTGAGGAACGGCAGCGTGCCGACGGCGACGACCACGAACCCGACGAGGACCACCCACCGGGCACCGATCTTCTCGGCGAGCCGGACGGCGACCGTGCGGCTGGCCAGCGTACCGACGCCCTGCGGGATGAGCAGCAGGCCTGCCTCGAGCGCCGTGGCGCCGCGCAGCTGCTGGAAGTACAGCGGGACCAGGAGCATCGCGCCGTAGAGCGCGAACCCCGACAGGAGCAGCAGCACGGTCGACGAGGACAGCGCGCCGTGCCGCAGCAGCCGCAGGTCGATGAGCGGGTCCTCGGTGCGGCGCAGCGTCCGCCAGGAGAACAGGGCGATGGCCGCGACGCCCGCCACGAGGGGCGCCAGCACGTCGGGGTGTCCGAAGCCGCCCTCCTTGCTGGCGTTGCTCAGGCCGTAGAGGACGCCTGCCAGGCCGAGCGCCATGAGCACGAACCCGACGACGTCGAGCCGTGTCGGCCGGGTGGGCTCGTCCTTCGGCAGGTACCGCAGCGCCATGAGGATGCCGCCGACCGCGAACGGCACGGTGACCACGAACAGCCAGTGCCGGTCGAGGGTGTCGAGCACGAGGCCGCCGAGCGCCGGGCCGAGGATCGGGCCGAGCACGGCAGGCATGCTGACCACCGCCATCACGCGGCCGAGCCCCTTGCCCGCCGCTGCCTGCATGACGAGCGTCGCCATCATCGGCATGAGGATGCCGCCCGCTGCGCCCTGCAGGGCACGGAAGGCGATGAGCGACGGGGCGTCCCACGCCACCGCGGCCAGCAGGGAGGCCACGAGGAACACCGCCAGCCCGAGGACCCACAGCCTGCGCCCGCCGATCCGGTCCTGCGCCCACGGCACGATCGGCACCACCACGGCGAGCGCCAGCAGGTAGCCGGTGCTGATCCACTGCATCGTCGACAACGGCACGCCGAGGATCCCGGCGAGCGGCTCGATCGCGACGGCCACGGTGGTCGACGCGAACAGCACCCCCAGACCGCCGACGATCGCCGTCCAGGCGACCGGCCAGACCCCGGGCGCGACGGCCAGCGCGGTCCGGGTCCCAACTTCCTTCGTCTCCATGACTCCCCTTAAGAGACATCGTGTATCTTGTTGCTCACGATACGACGACCAGATAGGAAACGCAATGTCTCTTAACGAGCGATCCGAGGCGGGGCCGCAACGACGGCGCCGCGGCGCCGCACTCGAGGGCGCGCTCCTCGACGCCGCCTGGGCCGACCTCGTGGCCACCGGCTACGAGGCGATGACCTACGACGCCGTCGCGGAGCGGGCGAGCACCAGCCGCGCCGTCCTGTACCGCCGGTGGCCGAGCAAGCGCGACCTCGCCGCGGCCGCCGTCGCCCGCGTGCTCGCCTCGATCCCGTTCGACACGCCCGACACCGGCTCCCTGCGCGACGACGTCGTCGCCCTCCTGCACGCCGCCAACGACACCCGGGCCCGGATCGCGGTCCAGCTCGCGGTGCGCCTCGACGGCTCCGGTGACGACGCCCTCACGCTCGCCGACCTGCGCACGACCGTGGCCGAGCGGAGCAACACCCGCATGCTCACGATCCTCCGGCGCGCCGCCGAGCGCGGTGAGATCACGACGGCAGACCTCCCCCGACGCGTCCGGAACGTCGCGTTCGACCTGCTCGGCTACCAGATCCTCGCCACGCAGCGGGCCGCGACCGCCGCCGAGATCGAGGAGATCGTCGACGACGTCCTCCTGCCGCTGCTGCGCGCGCCCCGGTAGGCACCGCGGGACTACTCCCGCGGTACGGGCGCGACAGGGTGCCCGGTACCGCCGGCCGATGTGCCGCCACCTGCACCGTTCCTAGCGTGGCCGGCATGATCGAAGCACTGCACCTCACCAAGAGGTACGGCGAGCGGACCGCCGTCGACGACCTGTCCTTCCGCGTCCGGCCCGGCGTCGTCACCGGGTTCCTCGGCCCCAACGGGGCGGGCAAGTCCACCACGATGCGGATGCTCGTCGGCCTCGACGAGCCGACCTCCGGGACCATCACCGTCGCCGGGCGCCGGTACCGCGACCTGCCCGACCCGCTGCGGCACGTCGGCATCCTCCTCGACGCCAAGGCCGTCCACGGCGGGCGCAGCGCCTACCACCACCTCCTGGCGCTCGCCCGGACGCACGAGATCCCGGCCCGGCGCGTGGACGAGGTCATCGACCTCGTGGGCCTGACCGCCGTCGCGCACCGGCGCGCCGGCGGCTTCTCCCTCGGCATGGGGCAGCGGCTCGGGATCGCGGCCGCCCTGCTCGGCGACCCGCAGGTGCTCGTGCTCGACGAGCCGGTCAACGGCCTCGACCCCGACGGCGTGCTGTGGATCCGCCGGATGCTCGCCGACCTCGCCACGGGCGGCCGCACCGTGTTCCTCTCGTCGCACCTCATGAGCGAGCTCTCGCTCATCGCCGACGACCTCGTCGTCATCGGCCAGGGCCGTCTGCTCGCGGCGGGCACCGTGGCCGACGTCGTCTCGTCCGTCGCGCCCACCTCCGTCCGGGTGGTCGCCGCGGACGCCGCCGCCCTCGCGACCGCGCTCCAGGGCGACGGCGCCACCGTGACGACGCCCGACCGCGAGACCCTCGACGTCCAGGGCCGCTCCGCGCGCGAGATCGGCACGATCGCCGGCGCGCGGGGCATCACCCTGTACGAGCTCACGACCCGCAGCATCTCGCTGGAGGAGGCGTTCATGCAGATCACCCGC
>DATGOB010000102.1:0-4873 GCA_036010205.1 Promicromonospora sp.
GGAAGCTTTGGCGGGTCTGGGCACGCGCCGGTTGGTCGCGCGGGTCAAGGAGCTGGCGGCCCGGTGGGACGTGCACGCCTGCCTCAAGCGCAACGCGAAGGCCGTGGGTGAGCGGCGGGTGTCGTTGCGCCCGGCTCCGGATCTGATGGTGTACCTGACCGCGCTGGTGCCGATGGTGGAGGGTGTGCAGGCCTATGCCCAGCTCAAGGCGGACGCGGAGGCGATCAAGGCGGCCGGGCAGGCTCGGCCGTCCGGAACGACCGGCGGTGCGGGTGCCGGTGGTGCGGGTGCCGGTGAGGCCCGCGGGGTGGGTCAGATCATGGCCGACACCCTGATCGAGCGGGTTGCCGGTCGTGGGCCGGGTGAGGCCTCTCAGGTGCCGGTGACGGTGAACCTGCTGGTCTCGGACCGGACCCTGTTGGCCGGTGGGGACGACCCCGCGGTCGTGGTGGAGGGCGCGGCCGGTGGTGCGGGTGTGGTGCCCGCCCCGGTCGCACGGAACGTGGTCGCGGGTGGGATCGATGCGGGTGCGGCGTGGTTGCGCAGCATCTACGTCACGCCACGGGGCCGGTTGGTGGCCACGTCCTCGACGTCGCGGTTCTTCCCGCCGGGGTTGAGCGCGTTGTTGCGTGCCCGGGAGCAGGGCATCTGCGCCATGCCGTGGTGCGATGCCCCCGTGCGGCACCTGGACCACGTGACCCCGCACGCGCAGGGTGGTGTCACGAGTCTGGGCAACGGGCAGGGGTTGTGCGCGGGTTGTAACCACCGCAAGCAGGCACCCGGGTGGGTGCAGAAGAGCGTGGAGGTCGAGGGCAGGCACGGGGTGGAGACCCGGACCCCGACCGGGCACACCTATGTCACGGTCGCGCCCACGCCGCCGGCCCCGGTCCAGGACCCGGCGTGGACTCCCGCGGTCGGCCTCACGGGCCCCGCCCCCGGGCGGGTCCCACGCAGCCGGTACCAGATCGGCTGCCAGGCCCGCACCGACCGGGACCTGATCGCCTACCAGCCGGCGGCCACGCGGGTGAATCCATCGGTTGAGCCAACGGGGCCCCGCTACGCTCCGGCGAGTGACCCAGCCTCCCGTGTTCGCCCCGGACGCTCTCCTCAGGTTCACCGTGCAGGGCACCATCACGACCTCGAACCTGATCGCGCCCTCGCTCACCATCGACGGGTACGACGCCCCGGTCCCGGTCTGCGGGACCCGGGACATCCCGATCATGTCCGGCCGGCACCGTCTCGCGGCCCACTCACGGTGGATGCGGCGGTACGGGCACGCCTCGCTCGACATCGACATCGCGCCGGGGCAGGTGCTCGAGGTCTTCTACGCGCCCCCGCACCACCAGTTCGACGATCGCGGGGCAATGGGGTCGAGCCCGCAGGTGCGGCGGGGCGTCGGCGCGCTGGTCGGCGTCTGGGTCGCCGTGGGGATGGTGGTCCTGGTGCCGATCGTCGCGGTCGTGGCGCTGGCCTGACCCGTTAGCCCACGTACGCCCCCGCGTACTCCGCGTCCGGCGGCACGACGGTGATGACGTCGACCATCACCCCGTCGGGCGCGGCCACGATGAAGTGGCGCTGACCGAAGGGCTCGGTGCGCAGCGGCAGCAGCTCGGTCAGGCCTGCCTCGTCGACGAGTCGGCGGTGCTCGGCGTCGACGTCGTCGACCTCGAGGTTGAGCAGCAGCCCGCCCTGCAGCGGGGTGCGGTAGCCCTCGGGGACGGTCGGGTGCGTGTGGTCGAGCAGGGCGAGCTCGTAGTGCGGGGCGTCGGGGTGGCGCAGGCTGACGTACCAGTCGGCCTCGAAGGTCACCTCGAACCCGAGGTGCGACTGGTAGAAGCTGCGCGCCGCGACGACGTCGCGCGTCGCGAGCACGGGGTAGAAGCCGGTGAGCGTCACAGGTGCCTCCTCGCATCAATTCACATACCCGCAGTATGTGAAACCGAACGCTAACATACTCGGGGTATGTGAAATGAGGGGAGACCGGGTGAGCAGGGCGGAGCAACGGGAGGCGACGCGGCGCGCGCTGCTGGCCGAGGGGCGGCGCCGGTTCGCCGCCGATGGGTACCACGACGTCGTCCTCGCGGAGGTCGCACAGGCCGTCGGTGTGACGAAGGGTGCCGCCTACCACCACTTCGAGAGCAAGCTCGGCCTCTTCCGCGCGGTGGTCGCCGAGGTGCAGCGGGAGCTGGGCGAGCAGGTCGCCGCCGCGGCCGACGCGCACGCCGACCCCTGGGAGCAGCTCCGCGCCGGCTGCCACGCGTTCCTCGCGGCGGGCCGGGACCCGACCGTCCGCCGGGTCGTGCTGCTGGACGCGCCCGCGACGCTCGGCTGGGACGAGTGGCGCGCCCGGGACGAGGAGTTCTCCGCGCGGCATCTGGCCGACGCGCTCACGGCCCTCGTCGACGCGGGCGTCGTGGCGGACCAGCCCGTCGAGCCCCTGACGCACCTGCTCTCCGGCGCGATGAACGAGGCAGCCCTGTGGCTCGCCCGGTCGGCGGACCCGGAGGCCCTCGTGTCCGCGCAGCGCGCGCTGGACGGCCTGCTCGAGGGCCTCCGGGTCCGCTGACTCACGGCACGAGCACGATCCGGCCGAACACCTCGCCGTCGTCCATCCGTCGGTGCGCCTCGGCGGCCCGGTCCAGCGGGAGCACGTCGTGCACCACGGCGTGCAGGTCCCCGCGAGCGACGGCGGCCAGGTGCTCGGCCCGGACGCCGTTGCGTGCCTCGACCGGCACCGTGTTCAGGCTGAACGTCGCCACCGACCGCGACTGCTGGAACGACTCGAGCAGCCGCGCCCCGAGATCGCCCGGCGGCATGCCCGCCACTGCCCCGACGAGCACCATTCGCCCGTTCGGAGCCAGCCGGTCGAGGTAGTCGGCGGTCGTCGGGCCGCCCGCGATGTCGACGATCACGTCGTAGGTCTCCGGCGCGTCGCCCGCGCCCGAGCGGTCCAGCACGTACGTCGCGCCCAGGGTGCGGAGCCGCTCGCCCCGCTCGGCCGACGACGTCGTCACCGCCACGACGCCGGCCCGCGCCGCGAGCTCGACCGCGGCGATGCCGATGCTGCCCGCCGCGCCGCGCACCAGGACGGACTCGCCCTCGGCGTGGTGCACGTGCGCGAGCCCGAAGTGCGCGACGGGACCCGCGCTGCCGATCGTCACCGCGTCCACGGGGGACAGGCCCTCCGGCAGCTCGGTGACGTCGTCGAGCCGGGCGACCGCCTGCTCGGCGTACGCGCCGCCGTACCCCGTGAACGCCCAGACGCGGCGCCCGACCCAGTCGCCCGGGACGCCGTCGCCGACCGCGGTCACGGTGCCGGCCGCCTCGCTGCCGAGCACGGTCCCCGCCGGGAACAGCCCGGAGCTGATCGTGCCCCGGCGGATCACGGCGTCGACGCCGGCCACGCCGGCCGCCTCGACGGTCAGGGCCAGCTCGCCCGGCCCGGGGGCGGGCGCGGGGGTCTCCCGCACCGTGAGCCCGCTCGGGTCGCCGAACCGGTCGATGGTCACTGCACGCATGTCGTTCTCCGTCGTCGAGAAGGTGTCGAGAAGTTGGTACGGTCGGGACGCTAACGGACGCCTGCGTCCACTTGGAGGAAGTGAGAGAGATGAGCGAGACGTTGTCCCACAAGCTCCGGTCCGACGCCCAGGACAACCGGGAACGGATCCTCGAGGCGGCACGCGAGCTCTATGCCGAGCAGGGCATCGACGTGACCATGCGCCAGGTCGCGCGGCACGCCGGCGTCGGCCCCGCGACGCTGTACCGCCGCTTCCCCGCCCGCCAGGTGCTGCTCGAGGCGGTGTTCGCGGACGAGGCGCGCGCGTGCGTCGGCATCGTCGACGACGGCTGCGCCGACCCCGATCCCTGGCGCGGCTTCTGCTCGGTGATCGAGGGGATCATGGTGCTCAACGTCGGCAACCAGGGCTTCGTCGACGCCTTCCTCGCGGACCGGGGGCGCGACGCCGACGCGTTCATCGAGCACCGCAGGACCGTCGTGGCCCGGCTCCGCGTGCTCGCGCGCCGCGCCACGGCGGCGGGCAGGCTCCGGCCCGACTTCGTGGTCGACGACCTGCTGCTCGTGCTCCTGGCCGGCCGCGGGCTCGCCGTGACGCCCGCGACGCGCACCGTCGCGGCGGCGCGCCGGTTCGCGGCGCTCGCGATCGAGTCGTTCCGGGCCTCCGCCGACAACGGGACCCTCCCGCCCCGGGCGCGGGTCGCCGCCGCCCTGCAGCGCGAGCACGTGGCGGCGCCCGGCGCCACCGAGCTGCTACCGATGAGTCCGCTGCCGTCCGGTCGTCGGTAGGGGGAGGCGCCGACGTCCGGCGCCGCTACCGGGAGGATCCGATGACCGAGACATCAGCACGGACGGCGCGCCCCGCCGTCGTCGACCTGGACGCCTGGCAGGCCGCGCGTGACGAGCTCCTCGTGCGCGAGAAGGCGCACACCCGCGCGGGCGACGCCCTGGCGGCCGAGCGCAGGCGGCTGCCGATGGTCGAGGTCGACGGCACCACCGAGGTGGTCGGCGCGGACGGCCCGGTCCCGTTCGTCGACCTCTTCCAGGGCCGCGACGAGTTGCTCGTCTACCAGCACATGTGGCACGACGGCGAGCCGCACGGCCGCCAGTGCCCCGGCTGCACCCTCAACGCGTGGCACGTGCAGCAGTCGGCCCCGTACCTGGCCGTGCGCGGCGTCTCGCTCGCGATCCTCACGGAGGGTCCGTGGGACGAGGTCGACCCGTACGTCGACTTCATGGGCTACACCGAGCCCTGGTACTCGGTGCGCGGCCTCGAGGCGCCGATCGGTGGCGGGATGGGTCACCTCGAGTGCTTCCTGCGCGACGGCGACCACGTCTACCTCACCTACCGCACCACGG
>DATGOB010000103.1:0-26186 GCA_036010205.1 Promicromonospora sp.
TTCACCGAGTTCCTCGCCGCGTTCCTGCGGCCCGCCCTGCGCACCGGCGAGCTGCGCGTGCCCGCGGGCACGGGCCGGGTGTCCCCCGTCTCCCGCGCCGACGTCGGCCGCGCCCTGGCCGCCCTGGCGCTCGCGGACCCCACCGGCACCCACCACGACCTCACCGGCCCTGCAGCGCTCGGCCTGGACGCGGTCGCCGACGTCCTGAGCCGTGTCGGCGAGCGCCCCGTGCGGTACACGGACGTGCCGCCGCCCGCCCTCGCGCAGGAGCTGGCGGGGGCGGGCGAGGACCCGTGGTGGACGTACGCGTACTGCAGCATGTTCGCCTCGGTGCGGGAGGACCGGTGGAGCGCCGTGTCGGGCGAGGTGCGGCGCCTGACCGGTCGTGACCCGCTGGCTCTGGCGGACGTGCTGCGTGGCGACGCCGCCTAGGCCGGGGCCGTCGCGACCTCCTCCGCCCCGACGTACCGCGCCAGGTGCTCCCCCGTGACCGTCGACCGGGTCGCGACCGCCTCGGCGGGCGTGCCCTGGAACACGACCCGGCCGCCGTCGTGCCCGGCGCCGGGCCCGAGGTCGATCAGCCAGTCGGCGTGCGCCATGACGGCCTGGTGGTGCTCGATGACGACCACGGACTTGCCGGAGTCGACGAGCCGGTCGAGCAACCGCAGGAGGGTGTCGACGTCGGCCAGGTGCAGGCCTGCCGTCGGCTCGTCGAGGACGTAGACGCCGCCCGGCTCGCCGAGGTGGGTGGCGAGCTTGAGGCGCTGCCGCTCGCCGCCGGACAGGGTGGTCAGCGGCTGGCCGATGGTGAGGTAGCCGAGGCCGACGTCGGCCAGGCGGGACAGGATCGTGTGGGCGGCCGGTGTGCGGGCGGGGCCGTCGCCGAAGAACTCGACGGCCTCGGTCACGGGCATGTCCAGCACCTCGGCGATGTCCTTGCCGCCCAGCTGGTACTCGAGCACCGCGGCCTGGAACCGCTTGCCGCCGCAGTCCTCGCACACGGTGGTGACGGTGTCCATGAAGCCGAGCTGGGTGTAGATGACGCCTGCACCGTTGCACGTGGGGCACGCGCCCTCGGAGTTCGCGCTGAACAGGGCGGGCTTGACGCCGTTGGTCCTGGCGAACGCCTTGCGGACGGGGTCGAGCAGGCCGGTGTACGTGGCGGGGTTGGAGCGCCGGGAGCCCTTGATGGTGCCCTGGTCCACCACGACGACGTCGTCGCGGCCCGCGAGGCTGCCGTGCACGAGCGAGGACTTGCCCGACCCGGCCACGCCCGTGACGACGCACAGCACGCCGAGCGGTATGTCGACGTCGACATCGCGCAGGTTGTGGGTCGAGGCGCCGCGGATCTCGATGACGCCCGTCGGGGTGCGCGGCTCGGTCCTGAGCGCGACGCGGTCGCCGAGGTGGCGTCCTGTGAGCGTGTCGCTCGCGCGCAGCTGCTCGACGGTGCCCTCGAAGCAGACGGTGCCGCCCTGGGTGCCCGCGCCGGGCCCGAGGTCGACGACGTGGTCGGCGATCGCGATGGTCTCGGGCTTGTGCTCCACGACCAGCACCGTGTTGCCCTTGTCCCGCAGCTGCAGCAGCAGGTCGTTCATCCGCTGGACGTCGTGGGGGTGCAGGCCGATGGTCGGCTCGTCGAACACGTAGGTGACGTCCGTCAGCGCCGAGCCGAGGTGGCTGATCAGCTTGGTGCGCTGCGCCTCCCCGCCGGACAGGGTGCCAGAGGGGCGGTCCAGGGTGAGGTACCCGAGCCCGATCTCGACGAACTTGTCCAGCAGGTGCTGCAGGCTGCCGAGCAGGGGCGCCACCGACGGCTCGTCCAGGCCGCGCACCCACTGCGCGAGGTCGCTGACCTGCATCGCGCACGCGTCGGCGATGCTGATGCCCGCGATCTTCGACGCCCGCGCGGCCGGTGCCAGGCGGGTGCCGTCGCAGTCGGGGCAGGTGACGAACGTGACCGCCCGGTCGACGAACGCGCGCAGGTGCGGCTGCAGGGCGTCGCGGTCCTTGCTCAGCATCGAGCGCCGCACCTGCGGCACCAGGCCCTCGTAGGTGAGGTTCGCGCCGCCGATCTTGCGCTTGGTCGCGTCCCGGAACAGCAGGTCGTGCCGCTCGGTGTCGGTGTAGTCCCGGATCGGTTTGTCGCCGTCGAGCAGGCCCGACTCGGTGAAGAATCGCACCGACCAGCCGCCGGCCTTGTACCCGGGCACGAGGATGGCGCCCTCGTTGAGCGACTTCTCCTCGTCGACGAGCTGGGTCAGGTCGATGTCGGAGACCGTGCCGCGCCCCTCGCAGGCCGGGCACATGCCGCCGTGGTAGACCGCCTCGCGCACGATCTGCTTCTCGCCGGTCGCCGAGGTCATCACCCCGCTCGCGGTGCGGGCGGGCACGTTGAACGAGTACGCGACCGCCGGCCCGGCCGACGGCGTGCCCAGGCGGCTGAACAGCAGCCGCAGCAGCGCGTTGGCGTCGGTGACCGTGCCCAGCGTGGAGCGCGGGTTGGCTCCCAGCCGCTCCTGCCCGACGACGATCGCCGTGGTCAGCCCCTCCAGCACGTCGACGTCGGGCCGCGCGAGGGACGGCATCATGCCCTGCACGAACGCGCTGTAGGTCTCGTTGATCATCCGCTGCGACTCCGCGGCGATCGTCTCGAACACCAGCGAGCTCTTGCCCGAGCCCGACACCCCTGTGAACACCGTCAGGCGGCGCTTGGGGATGCTCAGGCTCACGTCCCGCAGGTTGTTCTCCCGCGCGCCCTGCACGCGGATCATGTCGTGCCGGTCAGCAGGGTGCCGGTCAGCAGGGTGCCGGTCGCCGCCGGCGCCGTCGGTCAGTCCAGGGATGCACACGGGCGCCTCACAGCTGCTTGATACGGACGGTGTTGCCCGCCGGGTCACGGAACGCGCAGTCCCGGAACCCGTACGGCTGGTCGACGGGCTCCTGCATGACCTCGGCGCCCGCCGCCTGGACCCGCTCGAACGTCGCGTCCAGGTCGTCGCTGCCGAGGATGACCGCCGCGTACGTGCCCTTGGCCATCATCTCCTCGACGGTGCGCCGCTCGGCGTCGGTCACGCCCGGGTCCGCCGCCGGCGGCGTCAGCACGATCGACGTCTCCTGCCCGGGCGGGCCCACGGTGATCCAGCGCATGGCGCCCTGGCCCACGTCCAACCGCACCTCGAAGCCCAGGGCGTCGCGGTAGAACGCGAGCGACTCCTCCGGGTCCGTGTGCGGCAGGAAGGTCTGCTGGATGCTGATGGCCGGTCTCGTGTCCCGCGTCGTGCCCGGCGTCGTGCTCGCTCCTGTGCTCATGAGGCTCACGCTAGGTCCGGTGCGGCTGGTCGCGCTTCTCGATTCCTGACGGGTTCGGTGCCCGCACCGGCCGCGTCACCTGCTTGGCGATGCACCCCGGCAGCCCGGCGGTGTCGACCGCCTGCTGCGCCAGCATCGGGTCCTGCCGGTACACGCTGGGCGGCACCCCCACCAGCTCGGTGAACCGCGTGCTGAACGTGCCCAGCGACGAGCACCCGACCGCGAAGCACACCTCCGTGACGCTCAGGTCACCGCGGCGGAGCAGCATCATCGCCCGCTCGATGCGCCGGGTCATGAGGTAGCTGTACGGCGACTCCCCGTAGGCGGCCTTGAACAGCCGCGACAGGTGACCGGCGGACATGTGCACACCGGCCGCGAGCGCCGCGACGTCGAGCGGCCGGGTGTACTCGCGGTCCATGCGGTCGCGCACGCGGCGCAGGAGGGCGAGGTCGCGCAGGCGGTCGTCCCGGTTCCGGTCAGGGCTGCTCACGGCCCCGATGGTGCCAGATCACCGGTCGTGATGGGGGTGATCACAGGATTTCTTGCGTCGGCGGGAACACAGCGGGTGGTTTCGTGCGTTGGACCCCGTGGAATGAGCATTTGTCCGACGTACTGAGACACAGGGTGTGAGTTCTCGCTCCCCCTGGTCCGCTGGTGGTCCGCGCGTTCTCCTGGTGCCCGCTCAGGGTGCTCGCAGGGTTCGTGGACCGGCTCGCGCGATGCTGCTCACCCGGCCCCCTACGCAAGGAGGACCATGTGACCGCACCCGATGTTCGACCTGTCGTTCGACCTGTCCGTCCCGTCGCCGACGACGGCCGCGCCACCGAGCAGAACACTCTCCGCCCCGCTGCGCCGCCCGCCTCTGTGCCGCGGCTGATCGTCGTGGGCGGTGTCCCGGGCGCCGGCAAGACGACGCTGCTGGAGCACGTCGCGCGCGACGTGCCGCGCAGCGTGGTCCTGGACCCGGACCGGGACCGGCGCCGGTTCGCCCGCCGCCTGCCTGCGTGGGTGCCGTACGGGACCTACCGGTGGGCGGTGCACGCGCTGCACGCCGTCAGGACTCTTGGCCGCCTGCTGCGCGGCCCGCGGGGTGCGGTGCCGCTCCTGGTGCACGACACGGCCACGCGCCGGCTGGGGCGCCGCGCGCTGGGGCTGCTGGCGCGGGTGCGGGGCTGGGACCCGGTGCTGGTCGCGCTCGACGTGGCCCTGGAGGACGCGCTGGACGGTCAGCTGGACCGGGATCGTGTGATGGGCCCGCACCGCTTCGTGCGGCACTGGCAGCGGTGGGTGTCCCAGCGGGACCGCCTGACCACCGAGACGGCGGGTCGCGGCGGCCCGTGGTCGGCGGTGCACGTCCTGTCGCGCTCGGAGGCGCTGGAGCAGGTGCGGTGCCTGGCGGCGCGGGCCCGCGCCGTCGTGCCCGCCCGCGACCGCGTCCCGGTGGCCGCGGGCGCGCGGTCCGACGCGCCCTGCGCCGCGTAGGGCGGGCTACCGCCAGCCGAGCGCGGGCGCGACGTGCACCAGCACGTTCTCGATGACGTGGGCGTTGTACTCGACCCCGAGCTGGTTGGGCACGGTGAGCAGCAGGGTGTCGGCGGCCTGGATCGCCTCGTCGGCACGCAGCTCCTCGACGAGCTGGTCGGGCTCGCCCGCGTACGTCCTGCCGAACCGGGCCACGCCCGTGTCCAGGTGACCCACCTGGTCCCGGCTGTCCACCTCGGTGCCGAACCAGCGGCGGTCGCGGTCGTCGGTCAGGGGGAAGATGCTGCGGCTGACCGACACCCGTGGCGTGAAGTCGTGGCCCGCCGCGTCCCACGCGTCGCGGAAACGCTGGATCTGCTCGGCCTGCAGGCGGTGGAACGGCACACCGGTGTCCTCGGTGAGCAGCGTCGAGGACATGAGGTTCATGCCCTGGGCGGCGGTCCACTCGGCCGTGGCGCGAGACCCGGCACCCCACCAGATGCGGCGCCGCAGGCCCTCGGAGTGCGGTTCCACGCGCAGCAGGCCGGGCGGGTTGGGGAACATGGGGCGCGGGCTCGGCTCGGCGAACCCCTCCCCCTGCAGCACCTCGAGGAACCGGGCGGTGTGGGCGCGGGCCATCTCGGCGCCGCCGTCGTCGGTGGGTGCGGGCTCGTGCCCGAAGTACCGGTAGCCCTCCACGACCTGCTCGGGTGACCCGCGGCTGATGCCCAGCTGCAGGCGTCCGCCGGAGATGAGGTCGGCCGCACCGGCCTCCTCTGCCGCGTACAGGGGGTTCTCGTAGCGCATGTCGATCACCCCGGTGCCGATCTCGATGCGGCTCGTGCGCGCCCCGATCGCCGCCAGCAGCGGGAACGGCGAGGCCAGCTGCCGCGCGAAGTGGTGCACCCGGAAGTAGGCGCCGTCCGCGCCCAGCTCCTCGGCGGCCTCGGCGAGCTCGATCGACTGCAGCAGCGCGTCGGCGGCGGAGCGCGTGGCCGACGTCGGGTGCGGCGTCCAGTGGCCGAAGGACAGGAAACCGATCTTCTTCACGCTGACCTCAACTCCCCGGGTGGGCGACGGCGTCCGCCGCCGGGCGAACGTTCCCGAAACGTTATCGGCCGGCGGGCATCGTTTCGGGAACGACGAGCGTCTATCTAGGTGTGAGGAACAGTGTGAGCACGAACCAGCCGATTCTCGACCCCAGCGACGACCGGACGGTGTTCACCACAGCGACAGAGCCCGTGCGCTGGTGGATCCCCCTCGTGGCCTCCACCGGCGCCCTGCTCGTGCTGATCGTCGGCGCCGCCGCACTGGTCAGCGGCGCCGTGAACGCCACCCTCGACGGCCTGCTGGGCTGACACCCGCTCGCCGACGCCGCGCCCCTGCCGCGGCGTCGGCGACCGTGCGCGCCCTCCGTCCGCCAGGATGATGCCGTGCCCACCCCGCAGCGCCCCGGTCCCCCGTTCCACGTCGCCCTCGACTCCCCCGCCCGCGACGACGTCCGCCGCCTCCTGGACGAGCACCTCACCGACATGTACGCCACCTCGCCCGCCGAGAGCGTGCACGCCCTGGACCACACCGCCCTGCTCGCCCCCACCGTCACCTTCTGGACCGCCCGCGAACCCGACGGCACCCTGCTCGGCTGCGGCGCCCTCAGCGAGCTCGCCCGCGAGCACGGGACCAGCACGCACGGGACCAGCACGCACGGGACCAGCACGCACGGCGAGATCAAGTCCATGCGGACCGCCGCCGCGGCGCGCGGACGCGGCGTCGCCTCCGCCGTCCTGGCCACGGCCCTCACCGAGGCCCGACGTCGCGGCTACCGCCGCGTGAGCCTCGAGACCGGCACCCAGGACTACTTCGCCCCCGCCCGCCGCCTGTACGCGCGGCACGGGTTCACCCCGTGCGGACCGTTCGGCAGCTACGTGGTCGACCCGAACAGCACCTTCATGACCCTCGACCTCACCGGCGACCTCACGGCCGACCGAACCGCAGACGCCCCCGCAGCCGGCTGATCCGCGCCTCGTCCAGCCCGGCGAACCGCAGCCAGGCCGCCGGGTCCAGGTCCCCGAGCCACTCCAGCAGGGCCGCCCGGCGCTCGCGGACCCGCTGGTCCGTCTGCTCGGGCGTCCACGTCTCGCCGGGGTGCTGCACCCACACGCCGCGCTCGACGTCGTAGGCGACCGAGCCGCCCGGGTGCCGCGCCCCGCGGAACGCGCCCTCGTAGTCGGCCGCGATCGCCTCGTGCTCGACGCCTGTCAGGGACAGCAGCATCGCCGCGACCATGCCCGTGCGGTCCCTGCCGGCCGCGCAGTGCACCAGCACCGGCCCCGGGGCGTCAGCGAGCGCCCGGAGGGCGGCGGCGACCAGGTGGGGGTACATGGCGAGGGTCGGACCGTAGGAGCGGGGATGGCAGGCCGCCCAGGTCGCGCAGGTTGACGGCCCCGTCCCACGCGCCGAGGTTCTCGGGGGTGCTCGCCGGAGTACTCATGGCGGGCATCGTTCGCGCGGGCCGGTGCGCAGGTCAACGGGGAGAACTCCCCCTCGTCGTCACCGCCGGCGCGGCGGCAGCGGCACCCGGTCGAGGTCGGTGGCGACGGTGAGCGCGCCGTCGTACACCGTGCGGGCCTCGCGCTCGAACTCGGTCGGGTCCTGGTAGCGCTGGGAGAAGTGGGTCAGCACGAGGTGCCGCACGCCGCTGCGCGCCGCCACGGTGGCGGCCTGGCGGGCGGTGAGGTGGCCGTGGTCGCGGGCGAGGGTGCTGTCGCGGTCCAGGAAGGTCGACTCGATGACCAGCATGTCGACCCCCTCGGCCAGGGACCACACCGCGTCGCACAGGCGCGTGTCCATGACGAACGCGAACGACTGGCCCCGCCGCGGGTCGCTCACGTCCTCGACGCGCACGACACCGCCCGCGGTCCGCAGCTCGCCCTCGCGCAGCAGCCGGCCGACGTCGGGTCCTGCGATCCCCGCGGCGGCCAGCCGGACCGGGTCCATGCGCCGGCCGTCCGGCTCGTCGAGCCGGTACCCGTAGGCCTCCAGGGAGTGGTCCAGGCGGGCCGTGCTCAGCACCGCGGGGCCGTGCAGCTCACCGGGCACGCGCGGCACCACGCCGTCCCGGGTCAGGCCCTGCAGCACGACGCGTTCCTGGTGGTGGTAGGCCGTCGCGTCGCACAGCGCCTCGACCCACCGCCTGCCCGACTCGGGGAACGTGACCGGGACGGTCTGCGGCACCGCGTCGAGGCTGATGCGCTGCACCACGCCGGCCAGCCCGAGGCTGTGGTCGCCGTGCAGGTGGGTGAGCGCGACCCGGGTCAGGGCGCTCGCGGAGATCCCGGCGTGCAGCATCTGCCGCTGGGTGCCCTCGCCGGGGTCGAACAGGATCAGGTCGTCGTCCCAGAAGAGGGCGTACCCGTTGTGGTTGCGGGTGCGGGTGGGTACCTGGCTGGCGGTCCCGAGGGCGACCAGCTCACGGCTCGCGGTGCGGCGCCCTGGGGCGGGTGGGTCAGGAAGCACGTCCGCATTCTCCCGGACACGCCGAAATCGCGGTCAGGTCCATGCAGGTGCAAACTTTCGAAAGATCACCCGCAGCCCGGAAGAACATTCATCGGGTCGCATCCGTAGCGGCCCTGGACGAGCACCAGCACCGCCCAGCAGAAGGCCAGGAGCAACGCCGCGCCGACCAGCAGGTTGAGCACCGGGTAGCTCGCTCCCTGGATCGCCGGGGCGAGCGCCAGGCCCGCACCGGCCAGCAGGCAGCCCACCGTGACCAGGGTGATGGGACTGGTCAGGGACTCCAGCACCGACGCGTCGAGCCAGCCGAACCGGTCCCCCAGCACGACCACCGCGACGTACGGCAGGGCGAAGGCCAGTGCCGCGATCGCACGCCAGTCCATGACCGAGATCTTCGACAGCACCATGGCCTCCCCTGGTGGGTTCCCCGTCGGCCGCCCCCGGTGGTGGCCAAACACCCGTGACAAGTGTTAATAATCGGGGGGCGGTCCGCTATCTTTGGTAGTGATTTTCACAGAATCAGACATATTCACACGATCTCCACTTTCGGGACTCTCGCACCGATGGCACCCTGTGGCGCGTCGTAGCGCCGTCGGCGACACGGCTGTCGAGAAAGGACGCGCATGGCCCAGGACGGACGGGTAGGCAAGCCGGCGTACGCAGCCGTGTCGACGCGGGTCACCGGCATCGACGTGGCCAGCTCACGCCTGCGCGAGATCGCCGTGGTGCGCGTCGACGAGCGCGGCGCCGTCGTCGACGAGTGGTCCGCGGTACTGCACCCGGACGGCGCGTGGATCGCCCTGGCCGACGTGGCCACCACCCTGCGCGAGCGCCTGTCCCAGATGGCGATCGTGACCCACAACGGCCGCCTCGGCGTCGAGGTGCTGCGCGCCGAGCTGGCCCACCTCGGGTGGGACCTGCCGCCGTTCGCGCAGCTGTCGATGATCGACGCCAGCTACCACTACCTGCCCGCCCTGCGTCACCGCCGCCTGTCCGACTGCTGCACGGCGGCGGGCGTGCACATGGAGGGCGGCGGCATCCCGCCGAACTCCACCCCGGTCAACGAGGCCCGCGCCGTGGCGGGCCTGCTCGGCCGCTTCCTGCAGAGCGCCGGCGGGGTGCCCGACCTGCCCGAGCTGCTCCAGGTCACCCTCCGGGCCTGGGTCTACCCCTGGCCCGAGGCGCCCGGCCACACTCCTGGCCCGGCGCGCCCCTGGCCCGGACGCCGCGGCCCCGGCGTGCTCAGCACCCTCGCCGGGCAACCGCTCGCCGACGCGATCGCCGTGGTCGCCGACGTGCACACCCACGGGTACCTCGCCCTCGTCGCCGAGACCCTGCACGACGGGCGCCTGACCCCGGAGACCGCCGCGCACCTGGCCGACGTCGAGCCGCTCTACCGGCTCACCCCGGAGGCCGCCGCCGACGTGCGCCGCCGGTTCTTCGACACGCTCGTGCAGCAGGCGATCGACAACGACCGCTACCACCTCGAGGCCCGCCAGGAGCTGTGGCGCGTGGCCGACACCCTCGGCTGCCCCCGCGACGCCGTCATCGAGCCCATCGTCGAGGCGACCCCCGTCGAGTTCCCCAAGCTCGTCGACGAGTCCGGCACCAAGAAGCCCACCGACGGCCGCAACCGCGCCACGCCCGCCCAGATGCGCGCGTGGGCCATCGCCAACGGGTTCGACGTCGAGGGCTACATCCGGCTGCCGTGGTCCATCGTGCGCGCCTTCGAGGAGGCCCACGCCGAACCCGTCGACCGCACCCACCGACCCGCGCAGCAGGACGCGCCCGCACAGGACGTGGCGCAGCTCGACTTCGACCGCCTCGAGACGCCTCCGATCGGCAACCCCGTCGTCTGAGGCGCCCCGCGCCCCGGACCAGGCGTCCGATCGGGCGTCCGATCAGGCGTCCGGGAACCCGTTCGGGTTCTGGGACTGCCACCGCCACGTGTCGGCGCACATGTCGTCGATCGTCCGGGTCGCCCGCCACCCCAGCTCCGTGTTCGCCCGCGTCGGGTCGGCCCAGAACGCCGGCAGGTCACCGGCCCGGCGCGGCCCGACCTCGTACGGCAGCTCCCTGCCCACGGCCCGCTCGAACGCCTTGAGCAGCTGCAGCACCGACGTGCCCGTGCCGGTGCCGAGGTTGAACGCCCGCGCAGGCTCCGCCATGTCGTCCAGGTGCTCCAGCGCGGCCACGTGCCCCGCCGCCAGGTCCGTCACGTGCAGGTAGTCACGCTCGCACGTGCCGTCGGCCGTCGGGTAGTCGTCCCCGAACACCGTCAGCCGCTCCCGGCGCCCCACCGCCACCTGCGCGATGAACGGCATGAGGTTGTTCGGCACCCCCTGCGGGTCCTCTCCGATCTGGCCGCTCTCGTGCGCCCCGACCGGGTTGAAGTACCGCAGCAGCGCGACCTTCCACCCCTCCGAGATCCGCGCGACGTCCGACAGCACCCGCTCGATCATCACCTTCGTCTGCCCGTACGGCGACGACGACGACAGGTGCTCGTAGTCCTCCCGGTACGGCACCGGCGCCTTCTCGCCGTACACCGTCGCCGACGACGAGAACACCAGCTTGCGGACCCCGTGCCGCGTCATCGCCTCCGCCAGCGCGAACGTCGAGTCCAGGTTGTTGCGGTAGTACGCCAGCGGCCGGTCCACCGACTCCCCCACCGCCTTGAACCCCGCGAAGTGGACCACCGCGTCGATCTGCTCGTGCGCGAACAGCCGCTCGGTCTTGTCGACGTCGGTCAGGTCGAACGCGTGGAACGGGATCGGCCGCCCGGCCAACCCCTCCAGACGCCCCTGCACCGACGGCTTGGAGTTGGAGAAGTCGTCGACCACCAGGACATCGTGACCCGCGGCGACCAGGGCGAGGACGGTGTGCGAGCCGATGTAGCCGGCCCCACCGGAGACGAGAACGCGCATGACCCTCACGATAGCCGGGGAGGGGTCCCGGGCCGTGCGTCCTACCGTCCGGCCATGGCTACCGACAGCACACCCGCCCGCCGCCCCGCCCGCCGGCCCGGCGGCCTCACCGCCGCGCTCGTCGTCCTCTGGTTCCAGGTCGTCACCAACCTCGCCGGAGGCATCCTCTTCCTCGTCCTGGCCTCCGTCGAGGCCGAGCACGGCCGCGACGGCACCCTCATCGCCGTCGGCGGTGCGGTCTCCGTCCTCGCCGCGCCCGTCCTCGCCGTCGGCGCCGTCGGCCTCGCCCGCCGCCGCCTGAGCGCCCGCACCCCCGTGCTGGTCGTCGAGATCCTCGTGGTGCTCAACGGCGTCGTCATCCTCGTCGTCGGCCTCCTGAACGGCCTGCCGCCCTCGAGCGTCATCGGAATCATCCTGGCCGTGCTCGTCATCCAGGGCGTGTTCTCCCCGCAGGCCACCGCCTGGCTCCGGGGCGAGACACCCGCCGCCACCGACCGCGCACCCGACCCGGCCTCCTGACCCGGCCTCCTGACCTGGCACGTCACCCTCCCGGCACGCCTGCCCGGCAGGCACCGCGCCCGCCACTACGCTGCCCCCGTGGCGTACACCGAGCAGCGCACCGACTCCGCAGGCCGCACCGGGTACGTGGGCCGCTTCCGCGTCGACGGACGCCTGCGCAGCACCCGCCGCTTCACCTCCCGGCGCGAGGCGCTCGCGGAGGCCCGCCGCCAGGAGGAGGCGGGCAAGCACGCCGAGTGGGTCGACCCGGCCGCCGGACGCCTCACCGTCACCGAGTGGTTCGCCGCCTGGCAGGAGGGCCGCGTCGACCGCGCGCCCCGCACGCTGGAGGCCGAGCGCGAACGCTTCAGGTCCCTGATCGAGCCCGCGTTCGGCGACCGGCCCCTGCGCCAGGTCGCCCACGAGGACGTCGCCCGCTGGGCCGCGACCATGCCGTCGCCCACCACCGGCGAGACGGCCTCGCCCGCTCGGCGGCGCGACGCCGTCCGCCTGCTCGTCGCGCTGCTCGACGCCGCCGTCGACGCCCGCAGGCTGCGCAGCAACCCCGCACGGACGCCGTCGGGCAAGGTGCCCGCGCTGCCCCGCGCCCCCAAGACCAAGCCGCACCGCTACCTCAGCCACGAGCAGCTGCGCCGCGTCGCCGACGCGACCACCTCCGCCCAGGCCCGGACGCTCGTGCTGCTCACCGCCCTCACCGGCCTGCGCTGGGGCGAGGTCAGCGCGCTCACCGTGGCCGACGTCGACCCGCTACGCCGCCGCGTACGCGTCACCAAGGCGTTCACCCGGCTCGACGACGGCACCCTGCTGCTCGGCGACACCAAGACGCACGCCCGTCGTGAGGTCCCGTTGCCCGCCGCCCTCGTGGACGCCGTCGCCGCCCAGGCCGCCGGACGCGCCCCCGGGGACCTGCTGTTCACGGGCGCCCGCGGCGGCCCGCTGCGGCGCGAGAGCTTCGACCGCTCCGCCTTCCGGCCCGCCGTGCAGGCCGCGGGCCGCGCCGTGACCACCCTGCGCGAGGCCCTCGGGCTGCCGCCCGGCCCGGTGTTCGACACCGACGTCGAGACCGCCGTGCGGGCCCTGCGCTCCGCCGCGGGGCTCGAGCCCGCCGCCGCCGTCGACCCCGCGGCCTGGGCTCTCGTCGCCGACGCCGACCGCGCCCGCCGGGACGACCTGACCCGCGGCGAGAAGGTCAGCCGCACCCGGCTGCTGACCGCGCTGTCCCGGACCACGCTCGCTCCCGGCGCCGAGGACTTCGACACCCTGACCCTGCACGACCTGCGCCACACCGCCGCGTCCCTGGCCATCTCCGGCGGCGCGACCGTCAAGGCCGTCCAGCGGATGCTGGGCCACGAGTCGCCGGTGCTGACCCTGTCGACGTACGCGGGCCTGTTCGAGGACGACCTCGACGAGCTCGGCGACGCGATGAGCGCGGCGTTCGAGTCGACGTCCCCCACCGTGGCGACCATCCACCGCTTCCCGCTCCGCGCGGCCCGCTGAGATCTGGTCCGCCCGTCGAGATCTGGCGGTGCACGACCAGATCCGGCCACGAACACCAGATCTCGGCGGCGGGTCGCGCGCCGATGTCGAGGACAGCGCGGCGGCTCCGTCCTAGGGTCGAGGGCGCGGGAGGCGCGTCCACGACGAAGGAGCGACACCATGGCGAAGTACCTGCTGCTCAAGCACTACCGGCGCACCAGCGGCCCCGCGTGGCTGCCCGGCACCGACGTGCCGATGGACCGGTGGACGCCGGAGGAGATCACCGAGCACATCGACTACATGCGGCGCTTCGCGGAGAAGCTCACCGCGTCGGGCGAGTTCGTCGGTGAGGGGGCGCTCGCCCCGGAGGGCACCTTCGTCCGCTACGACGGCGAGGGCCGCCCGCCGGTCACCGACGGACCCTTCCCCGAGACGAAGGACCTCATCGCCGGCTGGATGATCATCGACGTCGAGTCCCAGGAGCGGGCCTACGAGGCCGCCGCCGAGCTGTCCGCCGCCCCCGGCCCGGGCGGGCGCCCCATCCACGAGTGGCTCGAGGTGCGCCCGTTCCTCGGTGAGGACTTCACGATCGAGTGAGCCGGGAGCTCGGCATGGACCACGTGATCCGCACGGCGGCGCCGCGGGTGCTGGGCATCCTCGTCCGGCGCGGGGCCGACTTCGCGACGGCGGAGGACGCCGTGCAGGAGGCGCTCGTCGAGGCCGTCCGGCGCTGGCCGGACGGCGCGCCGGACGACCCCACGGCGTGGCTCGTGCGCGTGGCGGGCCGCAAGCTGGTCGACCTGCAGCGGTCCGAGGCGGCTCGACGGCGGCGCGAGGAGCGCGTCGCCGACGAGCCGCCGCCCGGCCCCACCGAGCAGGCCGACGACACGCTGCTGCTGCTCAGCCGCTGCTGCCACCCGGCGCTCAGCCCGGCCTCGGCGATCGCACTCACCCTGCGCGCTGTCGGCGGGCTGACCACCGCCCAGATCGCGCAGGCGTTCCTCGTGCCGGAGGCGACGATGGCCCAGCGCATCTCACGTGCCAAGCGCACCGTGTCCGGGCAGCGGTTCGACACCCCCGGCGACGTGCGCGCCGTGCTGCGCGTGCTGTACCTCATGTTCAACGAGGGCTTCACGGGGGAGGTCTCCCTCGCCCAGGAGGCGATCCGCCTGACCCGGCAGCTGGCCGCGGCGCACGGCGACCCGGAGATCGCGGGCCTGCTGGCCCTCATGCTGCTGCACCACGCCCGCCGCGACGCCCGGTACACGGCCTCGGGCGAGCTGGTGCCGCTCGACGAGCAGGACCGCACCCGCTGGGACACGGCCATGATCGCCGAGGGCGTCGACGTGCTCCAGGCCGCGCTGGCCCGCGACCGGCTCGGGGAGTACCAGGCGCAGGCGGCGATCGCCGCCCTGCACGACGACGCGCCCACCGCGCAGGAGACCGACTGGCCGCAGATCCTCGAGTGGTACGACGAGCTGGCGCGGCTCGCGCCCGGCCCTGTCGTGGCGCTCAACCGGGCCGTCGCCGTCGGGCAGGTCGACGGTCCGCGCGCGGGCCTCGCCGCCCTGGCCGGCGTCGACCCGCAGGTCGCCCGCTGGGACGCCGTCGCGGCCCACCTGCACGAACGCGCGGACGACGTCGACCGAGCGATCCACCACTACACCGCAGCGGCCGACCGGGCGACGAGCGCCGCAGAGCGCACGCACCTGCTCAGGCGGGCGGCGCGGCTGCGTGCGGGGCGGCGCTGAGCGGGGCGCCGTACCGGCGCAGGTAGGCGTCCAGCGCCGCCGCACCGGACAGCAGCGCGCGGGCACGGGCGGTGAGCCGGTCGTCCCAGCCGGCCAGGGTGGCCGCCAGCGGCTCGAGCCCGCCCGCGGTGCGCACCTGCTCGACGAGCGGCGCGATCTGCGCCGACCGGTAGCCGCCGCGGCGCAGCAGGTGGGTCAGCTCGGCGTCCCGCACGGCGGCCGCGTCGTACACGCGGTACCCGGTGGCGGGGTCGCGCCGCGGGCGCACCAGGCCCAGGCGCTCCCACTGCCGCAATGTCGCGGGGCGGACCCGCAGGCGGGCGGCGAGCGGTCCGACGAACGTCTCGCCGCGGCGGGGCGCCTGGCGTGCGTCCGGGTCCAGGCCCCGCAGCGCGTCCTCGACGGCGGCCAGCGTGCGGCGGTCGGCCAGGAGCTGGGCGTGCGTCTCGTCGACGAGACGCAGGGCACCGGCCTCGTCGCCGTCGTGCACCGCGCGCAGCACGGCCGTCGCCGTCGCGTGGCCGTGCCCTGGCACGAGGGCGAGGAAGGCGCGCAGCGCCTGCGCGTGCCGCGGCGTGTACACGCGGTAGCCCGTGTCGGTGCGGGCGGCGGGCGGGAGGATGCCCGCGTCCTCGTAGTTGCGCACCGCCTGGGTGGACAGCCCGTGCTCGCGCGCGAGGTCGACGGGCCGCAGCCGCACCACCGTTTGAGGGTTGACCACCGTCTCTCCTGGGGTTGTGCGGTCAAGGTCTCCACCGAGACCTCAACGATACCGTTGAGGAAATGATGACCCGCCTCACCGACCTCGTCCGACCCGCCGACCCGACCTCCGTCCTGGAGCTGTTCCCCGTCGACCCGCCCCGGGTGCTCGCCGTGGGAGAGCCCACGCACCGCTCCCCCGAGCTGCTCACCCTGCGCAACGACCTGTTCCGGCGCCTGGTCGAGCAGGACGGGTACCGCACGATCGCCCTGGAGACCGACTGCCTGGCGGGCCTCCTCGTCGACGAGCACGTCACGACCGGCGCCGGCGACCTCGACGACGTCGTGGCCCGGGGGCTGAGCCACGACTGGGGCACGCTGCCCGGCAACCGCGACCTGGTGCGCTGGATGCGCGCGTTCAACGCGGGACGGCCCGCGCACGACCACGTCCGGTTCGCCGGCGTCGACGGACCGCTCGAGATCGAGGCGGCCGCGAGCCCGCGTGACCCGCTGACCGCCGTGCACGCCGCCCTCGCCGCGCACGGCGACGCCCGCGTGCTGCCCTGCACCGCCGAGGAGCTCGACCGTCTGCTGGGCGCGGACGAGGAGTGGACCGAGCCCGCCGCGATGTTTGACCCGGCCCGCTCGATCGGCCGCTCCCCGCGGGCACGCGAGCTGCGCCGGATCGCCGACGACCTGGCGGCGCTCGTGGACGCCGAGGGGCCCGGACTGGTGGCCGCGGCAGGGGACGATGCCTGGCACACCGCGCACCTGCAGGCCCGTACCGCCGTCGCCCTGCTGCGCTACCACTCGTGGATGGCCGAGCCGTCGGACGCCCGCATGCCGTGGTTGCTGCGGGTGCGCGACACGGTCATGGCCGACAACCTGCTCGCCCTCGCCGAGCGGGGCCCGGTGCTCGCGTGGGCGCACACGAGCCACCTGCGGCGCGGTGCGAGCCACATGACGATGTGGGGGCACGACCGCCTGCGGTGGTTCGGCGCCGGCGCCCAGGTCGCCACGCGCCTGGGCTCCCGGTACGGGTACCTGGCGGTCGCGGTGGGCACCGTCGCGAACCAGGACGTCGCGCCGCCCGCCGCCGGCACGGTGGAGGGCGCCCTGCACGCCCTGCCGGACCGGGTCCTGCCGGACGGGCGCGGGCTGGTGGACGCGCGTCGTCTCGCGGACGTCCTCGGGTCCGCGCCGGTGCCGCGCGAGTCGTCGTGGTTCGGGTACGCGCCGCTGGACCACCTGGCCGAGGCGGACGGCGTGCTGTTCGTCCGCGACGTCACCGCCGGGTGACGGCACCCGTCGCGCACCTGCTGCTCACCATGTGCTCACCGAGCACCCGAGTGCTCCCCTGACGAGCCGCGCAGAGCGCTGGTTCTTGCGCCTTGACCACACTGTGCGCACCCGCTCTACGAAAGCGGGTGCGCAGGGTGTGGGAGAACAAGTACTGGTAGTATTGCGCTACTACTACGACTACTCCTCGTCCGCTTCACCGATCCGCGACGAGAGAGACGAACGAACGGAGCCACGACGTGCGCGACAAGGAACGGGTCTTCCAGGCAGCCGACGAGCTGACGGCGGAGGGCGTCGCCGTGACCGTGACGACCGTGCGCGAGCGAGCCGGCTGCTCGAACGCGGCCGCCACGCGGCACCTGCGGGAGTGGCGCGAGGAGCGCCGCACGCAGGAGCAGGCCCTCCCCGAGCTCCCTGCCTCCGTCACCGCCCTCGTCACCCGCGGCGTGGAGAGCCTCTGGGGTGCCGCGGTCCAGGCCGCGCGGGCCGAGCACGAGCAGGAGGCGGCGGCGGCCGACGAGGCGCTGACCGCCGTCGTCGGCGAGGCGGACGCCCTGGCCGCACGCGTGGACGAGGCCGACGCCGAGCTGGCCCAGCTGCGCGCCGTGCTGGAGTCGGCGCGGGAGCACGTGCGCGCCGCCCAGGAGGAGCGGGCCGAGACCGAACGGCAGCGCGCGGACGCCGTGGCGACGTCGGCGCGGCTGGAGGCCGACCTGACGGCGGCGCGGGCCGAGCTCGGGGCCGTGCGGGCAGAGCTCGAAGAGCAGCGCGCCGCGACGACGGCGGCCGACCGCGCCCGGGCCGACGCCGAGGCCGCGCGCGCCCAGGCGGAGGGCGCCGCCGTCGGCCTGCGCGAGTCGCTCACGGACGTGCGGGCCGCGCTCGAGGCCGCCCGCGCCGAGGCGGCGGCAGCCGCTCAGGCCCGCGGCGCCGCGGAGGCCGCCCGGGCCATGGCGGACGCAGCGGTCGCGCGGCTGGAGGGCGAGCTCGGCGCCGCCCGCGACGCGCTCGAGCACGCCCGGCAGCAGGTGGCGCACGCCGACGAGACCAGGGCGGCGGCCCTGGCCGCGCAGGCGCAGGCCGAGGGCGTGGCGGCGGGCCTGCGGGAGGCGCTGCAGGAGGCGCGCGCCACCGACCCGGCACCGACGGCGGGCTGACCGGGCCCGGATGTGGGTGGCGGGTGCGGTGGCGCGGTCATGACCTCGCCCGTGCCGCTCCGCGGCCTCGCCGACATCGACGACCGGGCCGACGACGTGCGCGCGGCCCGGGGTTCACGACGGCGTCCGTCGTCAGCGCCCCAGCCGCGCCAGGGCACCGGACTCCAGCGCGACCCACACCGCGCCGTCCGGCCCGACGGCGAGCCCGTGCGGCTCCGAGCCGGGCGTGGGCAGGTCGTAGCCCGTGATCGCGCCGTCGGCCGTGACGCGGCCGACGCGGTTGCCCCCCCACTCGGTGAACCAGCACTCGCCGTCCGCCGAGGCGCAGATCGCGTGCGGACGGGAGTCGCGGTCCGGGAGCGGGAGCTCCTCGACGGCGCCGCCGGGCGTGATCCGGCCGACCTGGCCCGCGGCGATCTCGACGAACCACAGGCGCGTGCCGTCGCTGGTGATGCCGACGGGTGCGGCGTCGCGCGTGGGCAGCGGGTGGATGGTGACCTCACCCTGCACCGTGGCGCGCCCGACGGCGTTCGCCTGGTTGAGCGTGAACCACAGGGCGCCGTCCGGACCCGTGGTGATCATCGACGGCATGCCGCCGGTCACGGGGACCTCGACCTCGGTGACGTGCCCGTCCAGCGCGACGCGGCCGATGCGGTCGGCCGCCGTCATGGTGAACCACATGGCACCGTCGGGGCCCGTGGTGATGCCGTACGGCGAGCCCTGCGTGGGCACGGCGTAGGAACGCACGTCGCCCGCCGGGGTGATCCGGCCGATGCGGTGGTCCCCGGAGCGGGTGAACCACAGCGCGCCGTCGGGGCCGGGCGCGATGACCAGCGGCAGGCAGCCCGGCGCGTCCAGGGTGTGCTCGGTGACGTCGCCCTCGGGCGTGACGCGCGCGATCCGGCCCGCGCGCGAGAGGGTGACCCAGAGGGCGCCGTCGGGCCCGGTGGCCACCCCGTAGGGACCCGCGTCCGCTCCCCCGACGGGGATCTCGGTGATGGCCGGGGCGTCGGACGGGTGCACGGGCAGCTCCTGGGTGCGGGTCGGGAGACGAGGTCGTGCCCGGGGGCGCACCCCTGCGGCACCCGCACCCTGCCCGGTCGCGCGCGGCACCGCAACCGGTGCGCCCGCGGCACCGATAGCCTCGCCCCGTGAGCCGCCAGCAGCGTCGCCTGAGCCTGTCGATCGACGACCAGATCGTCCAGCGGTACCTCGAGGTGCCGTTCGACGTGCCGCCTCGCACAGGGGCGCTCGAGGTCACGCTGACCTTCGACCGGGACGCGGCCGTCCTGGACCTCGGGTGCCGCGACCCCCGGCGGTGGCGGGGCTGGTCGGGCGGGGCCAGGTCCCGGTTCGCGATCACGCCCACCGCCGCGACGCCCGGGTACGAGCCCGGCGAGCTGGTGCCGGGCACGTGGGCCGTGGTGCTGGGCCTGCACGTGCTGCGGGCCGAGCCCGTCGACGTGACGGTCACGGTCGCGACCGGCGTCGACGCGGGTGGGGTCGAGGACGAGCCGCCCGCGCCGCCGCCCGGCCCGGCCGTCCCCGCCGGCGGTACGCGGACCGGCCGCGCGCTGCCCGCGCCCGACGGCCTGACCTGGTTCGCGGGCGACCTCCACGCGCACACGACCCACTCGGACGGCACCCTGAGCATCGCGCAGCTCACCGCGGCGGCCGCGGGTCGCGGCCTGGACTTCCTCGCGGTCACCGACCACAACACCGTCTCCCACCACCCGCACCTGCCGGGCGTCGGCGCCGCCTACGACGTGAGCCTGCTGCCCGGCCAGGAGGTCACCACGCACGCGGGCCACGCCAACGCGTTCGGCGACATCGGCTGGGTGGACTTCCGCCGCCCGGCCGCACAGTGGGTGGCCGACGTCGAGGAGCGCGGCGGGCTGCTGTCGGTCAACCACCCGCTGCAGGACGACTGCGGCTGGCACCATCCGGTGCGGACGAGCCTGCTCGAGCTGTGGCACATCTCCTGGTTCCTCGACCTGACCGCCACGGGACCGTGGGCCTACCTGCGCACGCTCGGCACGGGCACCGCCACGCCCGCACTCGTCGGCGGCAGCGACTTCCACACGCCCGACCAGGGCTACCCGCCCGGCACGCCGACCACCTGGGTCGCCGCCGCGGACCGCACGCCCGAGGCGATCCTCGACGCCGTCCGGCACGGGCGCACCGCCCTCAGCCGCTTCCCCGGCCCGGGCGAGCCGGTGCTCGTCCGGGCCGGCGAGGACCTGGTCGCCCTCGACGCCGACGGCACCGTGCTCGTCGACCTCCACGCGCACGTCCCGGGCGGGCGACGCCGCCGCGTGCGCGGCGACCGCGTCGTGCTGCCCGCCCCGCCCGAGCACGGCCCCTACCGGCTCGAGGCACCCGACCGGACCCTGCTCGCGATCAGCGCGTGACCCGCTCCTGCGGCGCGGCGGGCAGGCGGATGAACCGCGACACCACGGTGCCGACCAGCAGCAGCGTGAACGGGTACACCGACAGGTAGACGCGGAACGCCTGCCCGGGGTCCGGCCCCGGGTCGGCGCCCGACCGGTAGCCGAAGAACACCGCCAGCGACGCGACCGCCGCAGACGTCACGAGGGCGTTGAGCCGCCCCAGCACCCCGAACGCCGCCAGGAACAGACCGCTGCGGTGCACGCCGTGCCGCGCGGCGTCGGCATCCAGCACGCGCGCGATGACAAGGTCGTTGGTCGCCAGCACACCCGAGTACCCTACCGCCACGGCCAGGCCGCCCAGGATGCCGGTCAGCAGGTCGGTCGCGAAGTACATCGGCACGAACCCCACGGCCGCGACCGGCAGCGCCAGCCGCCACGTCCACGCGGCACCCTTGCGCCGCACGACGCGCGCCCACACCGCGAGCATGCCGATCGCCACCACGATCACGACGAGCTGCAGGATGCTCGCGTCCAGCGCCGACCCGCCCAGCGTGTGCTCGACGTACAGCTGCAGGCCGCCCAGCACCAGCGCCATCGCCGCGCCGTAGCACGCGTTGACCACCCCGACCGTCCAGAACTGCGGCGTCGACAGCACCTGGCCCACCGACCGGAAGAACCGCGGTCTCGGCTCGGCGTCCAGCGCCGGGTCCTCGCGCACCCCCGCCGCCGTCCAGAGGATCACCGCGGCGGCCACCACCCCGAAGATCACCGCCAGGCGCCCGTACCCGACCGCCGAGCCCTCGCTGCCCAGCACCGACCGCGCCAGCACCGGCGTCAGCGCCAGCGCCACCACCAGCGCCACGAGCTGCGCGCCCTGCCGCACCGCGTTCGCCGACGCCCGCCGCCGCTCGTGCCCGAACAGCTCCGGCAGCAGCGCGCCGTAGCTCGCGTTGATCAGCGAGTCCGCCATCTCCGTCGTGATCGCGAACACCGCGAACCAGACCGCCAGCCCCACGGCCGAGTCCGCCACCGGCCCCGGCACCGAGAACAGCGCCACCGTCGTGCACGCCAGCACGAGCGCCCCGACCACCAGGTACGGCCGACGCCGACCCCACCGCGACCGCGTCCGGTCCGACAGGTACCCGAACGCCGGGTTGTCCAGCGCGTCCAGCACCCCGTACACCGCGTACACCGCCGCGTACACCGCCGCGTCCAGACCCAGCAGCTCGACGTACACGTAGAACATCGAGCCCTTGACCAGGTTGATCGGCAACGACGTGCCGAACATGCCCAGCCCGTACCGCACCGGCGACGTGACAGGCGGCGCACTCACCATCGCGCCACCAGCCCGATCCCCTGCCGCTCGATCTCCCGGGCGAACACCGGGTCGCCCAGCAGCCGCAGCTCCCAGGTGCGCTTGCGCCACCACCCCGGGGCGCTCGCCCGCAGCCGCCCGGTGTCGGGCGCCGGGTGCAGGAAGATCTCGCTCGTCCCCTCAGGCAGCCGGTCCAGCACCCGCAGGTAGTGGTCCCGCAGCGCCGCGTAGTCCCCCGCCTCGGCGTCCCCTCCCCGAAGGGTCGCGATCGCGCGCGGCAGCGGCACCCCCGCGGCGTCCGCCGCCGACACCGCCGCCGCGTGGCGCTCGCGGACGGCGGGGCTGCCCAGCAGCGGGTCGCCGTCGCCGTACAGCTCGAGACCGCGCGGCAGCCGGAAGGCCAGGCCGCGCCGCGCGCACACGCCGATGGCCTCGGGGAGGTAGGACCGGCCGGCCAGCCCGTACAGGGTGCCCTTGTGGGAGTCGAGCCGGCCGGGTGCGGGCAGCCCGGCCGCGGCGGCCGCCCGCGCGACGGCGTCGGCCTGCGCGGTCACCCGGTCGACGACGTCGTCGAACCCGCCGTCGGGCGCCGGTTCGGGGAGCGCGACGTGGATGCCGGGCGCGACGTGCGGGGCCGTGCGGGCGAGCAGCCCGGCGACGCGGTCGACGCCGTGACCGGCACCGGATCCCGACGCCGCGATCACGCCGACGGCGGTCAGCGGCGAGCCGGCCAGCAGGGCGGCGATCTCGCGGTCGGCGTCCGGGTCGGTGCCCGCGTCGTCGGCGGTGAGGACGAGGCTGCGCGTCATGCGCCCAGTCTCGCGCAGGCGGCGGTCAGGCACGGCCGATGACGCTGGTGCCGAGCACGTCGCCCACCTCGCCCAGCTCGACCTCCAGGTCCCACGGGGTGGTCTCGTGCGGGATCGCGGCAGGCACGGAGCCCGCCGCCGCGGTGTGCAGGGTCAGGCTCGCGCCCAGCGTGTCGGCCTTCCACACACCGGGACCCACGACCTCGAACTCGGCGGGCCCGGTGCGGTGCAGCACCACGACGTACTCCTGCCCGCTGCGTAGCAGGCCGGCCATCCCGGGGGCGGGCGGGCGGGCCGGGGAGCCCATCTGCGACACGGTGACGGCCTCCTCGTCGACCTCGCCCAGCAGGACCTTGCGCAGCCGCACCTCCGTGCGGGTGTACGGCACCCGGTCCACGACCTCGACGTCGGCGCGATCGGCCTGCACGAGGGCGACGGCGTCCGCGTCGGCCACGAGCTGCTCGACCGTGGCGTACCGCTCGGGCACCGCGACGTCCAGCGCGCGGGCCTCGGCGCCGCACCCGCCGAGCAGCAGGCTCGCGACGACCGCGCCGAGGAGCGCGCTCGCGTGCCGTCGCATGGTGGGTCCGTCCTGTCGGGCCGCGCACCCCAGCGCGGTCGTGCAACGGATGCTGCAGCGTTGCACCACGGGACGGCAAGGTCCGGGCAGGGCGAACGACCCTGTCCAGGGCCTGATTTGCAGCGATGTGAAATCCACGACGCCGCGACGGGTGAAAGATCAGCCCAACGTCAGGCCGCGTGCGTCTCCGCGATCGCCCGGACCAGCCCCGAGGTCGAGATCGACCCCGTGCGATACCGCTCGACGGCGCGCAGCAGCGCGTCCCCCACGTCCCGCGGCACCCGCGACGAGCGCGGCTCCGGGCGCCAGATCTCCCGGTCGAAGACGGCGGTGCGCCGCGCCGGGCCACGGAACAGGCGCCCGGCGAGCGGCGGCCCGGGTACGGGAGGCAGCGGCACAGGAGGGCCCGGCACCGCCGGGACGGCCCCCGGGCCCCCGGGCACGTCGGCCGCGTGCACCTGCCCCACGTCGGCACCCGACGCGGTGAGCGGCCGCCCCGCGAGCAACGAGGCGCGGTACCGCGCGCCCGGGTCCCACCGCAGGGCGGGCGGCACCGGTGCGACACGGCGGACCCCGGTGCTCTCCCGGCGCACGGCGCCGGTGGGGTCGTCCGCCCGGCCGTCGGCCTGCCCGGCGCGCGCCGCGCGCAGCGCCGCCACGATCCGCGCGACCCGGTCGGGGGCCGGCGCCACGTAGGCCCACGCGTCGGTCGCGAGCCCGCGCTCCTGGTCGCCGGTCTGCGGGGCCTCGTCCGCCGTGCCGTCCACCATGTCCGCACTCCCTCACCTCGAGCTGCCCCTGATGCTTCCTGCCCGTGATGTTCCCCTGCCGGACAACGGGGACGCAAGCCCTGGTCAGGGCACGTGACGCGGGTCAGTCGCCGCCGAGCAGGTCGAGGAAGCTCGGTGTCCCGGCGAAGGGGTCGTCGGGCGCACCGCGCTCCTCGCGCGAGGCGACGAGCGCGGCGAGGGACCGGCCCGCGCGCTCGATGCGCTCGGGCAGGGAGGTGCCGCCGTGGGCCTGGCCGCCGGCCTGGGCCCAGTCGTCGGTCGCGGCGAACACGGAGGTGGTGACGACGTCGGCGCGCAGGTAGGTGAACAGCGGCCGCATGGAGTACTCGAGGGCGAGCGAGTGGCGCGGTGTGCCGCCGGTCGCGCCGAGCAGCACCGGCATCCCGGTCAGGGCGTCCTTGTCGAGGATGTCGACGAACGACTTGAACAGCCCGGAGTAGGTCGTGGTGAACAGGGGGCTGACGGCGATGACGCCGTCGGCCCGGGTGATCGTCTCGATGGCGCTCGCCAGGTCCCCGCTGGGGAACCCGGTGAGCATGGCGTCGACGACGGCGTGCGCGTGGTCGCGCAGCTCGATCATCTCGATCGTCGCGGGGTGGCCGAGGCCCTCGAGCTCGCGCCCCGTGGCCTCGGCCAGCCGGTCGGCCAGCAGCCGGGTCGAGGACGGCTGCCCGAGCCCGGCGTGGACGACGGCGAGGGTGCGCCCGGTGGGTGCCGTCACGACCGGACCTCCTCGGCCCTGCGGCCGGTGAACTCGTCGCCGCCCTCGCCCACGTGCGTGGCGACGACGTCGCCCGCCGCGCGGGCGGCGGCCACGCGCTCGGCGTGGGTGGGCGGGTTCGCGGGCACGTCGGCCGGCAGCTTGGCGTCGGCGATCCGGCGCAGCTCCGGCACGACGTCGGAGGCCAGGATGTCGATCTGCTCCAGGACCGTCTTCAGGGGCAGGCCCGCGTGGTCGATGAGGAACATCTGTCGCTGGTAGTAGCCGACCTCGTCGATGAACGAGCCGTACCGGTCGACGACCTGCTGCGGCGAGCCGACCGTCAGCGGGGTGTCGCGCGTGAAGTCCTCCATGCTGGGGCCGTGCCCGTAGACGGGGGCGTTGTCGAAGTAGGGCCGGAACTCGGTCCAGGCGTCCTGGCTGTTCTTCCGCACGAAGGCCTGCCCGCCGAGCCCGACGATCGCCTGGTCGGCACGGCCGTGCCCGTAGTGCTCGAACCGCTGACGGTAGAACTGCACCATCTGCCGGGTGTGGCTCATGGGCCAGAAGATGTTGTTGTGCAGGAACCCGTCGCCGTAGTAGGCGGCCTGCTCGGCGATCTCGGGGCTGCGGATGGAGCCGTGCCAGACGAACGGCGGCACGCCGTCCAGGGGGCGCGGGGTGGCGGTGAAGCCCTGCAGCGGGGTGCGGAACCTGCCCTCCCAGTCGACGACGTCCTCGGTCCACAGCCGGCGCACGAGGGCGTAGTTCTCGATGGCCAGCGGGATGCCCTGGCGGATGTCCTGACCGAACCACGGGTACACGGGCCCGGTGTTGCCGCGGCCCATCATGAGGTCCATCCGGCCGTCGCTGATCACCTGCAGCATCGCGTACTCCTCCGCGATGCGCACCGGGTCGTTGGTGGTGATGAGCGTGGTCGCCGTGGACAGGGTGATGTCCGTGGTGACACCGGCGAGGTAGCCGAGCATCGTCGTCGGGCTGGAGGCCACGAACGGCGGGTTGTGGTGCTCGCCGGTGGCGAAGACGTCCAGGCCGGCCTCGTCGGCGTGCCGGGCGATGGTGAGCATCGCCCGGACCCGCTCGGTGTCGTCCGGCGTCCGCCCCGTGGTGGGGTCCGGTGTCACGTCACTGACGCTGAAGATCCCGAACTGCATGTGTCGCGCCTCCCTCAGATCGTTTCATGCAGAGATCGTTTCATGCAGAGACATGAACACCCGCCTCAACCCGGCGACCCCGCCGGATGTTCCCCGACGACCACGCTGGCGTGGATCGCGGCGCGGACCGAGCGGCTGCTCCTGTCGACCGCCACCACGCTGATCACCACGAACGATCCGGTGAAGATCGCCGAAGACTACGCCATGCTCCAGCACCTGGCCGACGGACGGGTCGACCTCATGCTCGGCAGGGGCAACACCGGACCGGTCTACCCCTGGTTCGGCCAGGACATCCGCACCGGGATCGAGCTCGCC
>DATGOB010000104.1:0-19206 GCA_036010205.1 Promicromonospora sp.
GAAGAGCGTCACCACCCCGGCGGAGACGGCCGAGCGCGGCGACACGTTCAGTCTGGGCACAGGTCTTCCTCAGGTCGTCGTCCTACAGCGGCGGGCGCAGCCTATCGGTCACCGGTGACACACCGGGAGCGCGTCCCGGGCGGACGGACGTCTTACCAGGTCAGGCTCGTCGCGTTGCCCCACGCCCCGGTCCGGATCCACACCTCGGACCCCGCCCTGCCCCAGGTGCACGGCAGCTCGGCGTCGAGGTCGCCGTTCGCGTCGAGCTCCAGGCGCCGGTCGAACCGGTCGAAGCCGTGCCAGTGCCGCAGTCCCTCGGAGCTGAACCGGTCGGGGTAGTAGGCCGCGCCGTCCGCGTAGCACTGGATCGCGAACTGCACGCCCGGCTCGCCGTTGCGCACCTGGAGCCCCAGGTACCGCTCCCCGCCCCCGGCCGACGCGCCCTTGACGGTCCGCAGCACCCGGTCGGAGTCCGCGTCGCCCGTCGTCCCGGTCCGCTGCACCCAGGCGCCGCAGCCCGCCGCGTTGCAGCTGCGGGCCCGCAGCGTGTAACTCTTGTTCGGCGCTGTGGGCACGGTGATCCGCCGGACGGCGTCCGGCTCCGAGCCGGTGCGCTCGCGGTCGCCGCTCAGCTCCCACTCGGTGCGCGTCACGTCCCGGCCGCCGGAGCTCGTCGCCCGGTACAGCGTGAAGAACCCGTCGTCGCTGCGGTCCCTGGTCCACTCGATCGTCGGCCGGCCCGGCACCGTGTACGGCACGACGGAGCCCGAGCGGGCCGTCCAGGCCGAGCACGTGTAGGCGTTGCACGCCCGCACCTCGAACGCGTGGCTCCGACCGTTCTCCAGCCGGTCGAACGTCATCGGCGGCCCGTCGGCCCGCCGGACGTCCGACCCGTCCGCGCGCACCTGGTAGTACGGACCGTCACCGCGGAAGTCGCTCGACCGCGTCCACGACACGCGCGCCTTGCCGTCGGTGTCCCCGCTGATCAGCTGGGCCTTCGGCGTGCCGGGTACCACGGGGGTGCCGTACGGGGTGAGCGCGGCCGACCGCGGGCTCACGGGCGAGCGGCCCGCCTTGTTCTCCGCGACGACCGCGAACTGGTACCCGGACCCCGGGTCGAGGCCCTGCAGCTTCTGCGACGTACCGGTGACCGTCCGGGTACCCGCGGCCGACCCGTCACGGAAGACACGCAGCTCGTACTGCTCCACCGGCGCACCGTTGGACACCGGTGCCGTCCAGCTCACCGTGACCTGACCGCCCACCGCGGTGTCGACCCGGGTCGCGCGCGGCGCGGCGGGCCTGCCCGGTGGGGCCGCAGGCGTCTCGGGCGCCGACGGGTCCGACCAGTCCGACGGCTCGGGCGCCGCGTTCCTCGCCTGGACGCGCACCGTGTACGCCGTGCCGTTGCGCAGCCCTTCCCAGACCGTGCTCGTCCCGTCGAGGCACGTCTTCTGGATCCCGCCGGTCGGCGGCGCCGGGCTGATCTCGAGGTTCACGCACTCGACGGGCGACCGGTCGGTGTAGGACCGGTTCGTCCACGACACGGTGAGCCGCTCGTCACCGAACCGCAGCGTCGGCGGCGCGGGCGGGTCGGGTCGCTCGTCGGGCGTCGCCTCCGCCGACGGCCCCGACCACCCCGACGTGCCGACCGCGTTGCGCGCCGCGACGGTGAACGTGTAGGTCCTCGTGTTCGTCAGTCCGGTCACCGTGCACGTCGTCGTGGGGCAGTCCGTGACCGCGCCGCCGCCCGCCCGGACCTGGTAGCCGGTGATCGGCGCGCCGTTGTCCGCAGGCGGGTCCCAGCTCAGCACGACCGTCCGCGAGCGCACCTCGTCGACCGCGGGCGGTCGCGGGGTCTCCGGGGCGCCGAGCACCGTGACCCGGGCGACGCCCTCGACCTCGCGGGTCGGGTCCCCCGTCGCGTCGGCCACCCGGTAGCGCACCACCGTGACGCCGTGGAAGTCGTCCGGCGGCGTCACGCGCACCCGGTCCCCCGCCGTCTCGACGGCGCCCCGCCCGGACTCCAGCCGGGCCGAGACCAGGCGCAGGGGCTCCTCCGGGAACGGGTTGACGTCGTTGGCCAGCACGTCGACCGTCACGGGTTCCCCCTGGTGCGCGTCCGGTACCTCGTCGGGGGTGGCGCGCGCGAGAGGGCGCGTCGAGGCGACGACCGTGATCGAGAGCTGCCCGGCGACGGGTGGGTGGTTGCCGTCGGACACCGTGAAGCCCACGGCGGTGCTCGTCCCCTTCGGGACGTCGGGAGCTGCGGTGACCTGCACGGTCGTGCCCGTGACAGCGAGGCTCAGGCCGGCGCCTGCGCCCTCGGTGACGACGGTGAGCGGGTCGCCGTCCGGGTCGGTGACGTACCGGGACAGGTCGAGCGCCGTCTCCTCGCCCGCCGCTGCCTCCACGCGGGGGCTGCCCGTGATCTCGGGCGGCCCGTTCCGTCCCGGCAGCACGACGAGCGGCAGCGTGAGCACGGCCGTGCGGCCCTCGGGGTCGTCGACGCCGTCGCCGTCGGTCACCTCGACCGTGAGCGCGGCGGGGCCGGAGTAGTCGCGGTGGGGCGTGTAGGTGACCTCGGCCGGGCCCGTCACCTCGTGCTCGCCCTCCGTCGCAGCGACCTGGGCCTCGTCCGTGAGCCGTGGCGTCCGGCCCCGCGCGACGACGACGTACTCCTCGAGGTCGAGCGCGCTCGGCTCGCCCGCCGTCACCTCGACGGGCTCCAGGCCGTCGCGCAGCCGCGGGAGCGTGCCGTCGCGCGGGACACGCAGGAACGCCTTCGCGGTCAGCCCGTCGGGGTCGGTCACCTCGTACGTGACGACCTGCGGCCGAGCACCCAGCGGCACGCGCACCTGCCCGTCGTCCGTCACGGTCGGCCCGTCGGGGCCCGCGCCCGGCACGCTCACCTCGAGGTCGTCCGCGAGCCCGTCCGGGTCGGCGTCGTTCCGGGTCACGTCGACGGTCACGGTGGAGGTCGTGACGTCCTGCGGCACGACGACGTCGTCGCGTGCGACCGGCCGCAGGAGCGGCGCCTCCCGCGAGACCTCGACGGTGACGGCACCGGTGGCGCGCGCGGCGAACGTGTCCTCGATCCGGTAGTAGAAGGTGTGCGTCCCCTCCTCGCCGGGGGTGGTGACGACGACGAGGTCGTCGGCCACCACGGGGTCGAGGTCGGGGGCGCCCTCGAACGACCGCGCCACGAGGCCGACCTGGTCACCGTTCGGGTCGGAGTCGTTCGCGAGCACGTCGACGCCGACGGTCCGTGCCGGGCGCACGGTCAGCTCGTCGTCCACCGCGAGGGGCGGCTGGTTGAGCTGCGGCGGGCGGGCGACGCCGACGCGCACCGTCCCGACGGCGGTCGCGCCGCGCGTGTCCGCCACCGTGTAGGTGAACCGGTCCTCCCCCGCCGCGGTCGCCGACGCCGTGTACTCGAGGGCACCGTCCACGATGTCCACGGTGCCCGCCGCCGGCGGTGAGGCGATCGCCTCGAGCTGCACGTGGTCGCCGTCGGGGTCGCTGCCGTCCAGCGGCAGCGCGACGCGCGTCGTCGCGCCGGAGAGCACCCGTGCCGTGACCTCGGGCGGCTGCGGGGCGGTGTTCTCCTCTCCGTCCACGACGGTGATCGTCACCTGCGCGGAGTCCTTCCGGCCGCCGGGGTCCGCCACCTCGTAGACCAGGTGGACGGTGCCACGGGTTCCCGGGTCGGCCTTGTACCGCACGGTGTCCTGCGAGACGAAGGCCTCGCCGCGCTCCGGCCCCTCGACGAGCTCGTCGGCGAGCGTGAGCTCCAGGCCGTCGGGGTGGTCGTCGTTGCGCAGCACGGGCACGGTCACGACGTCGCCCGCGTGCACGACCGCCTCGTCCGGGTGCGCCTCCGGCGGCCGCGGCGACGTCGGTGCGGGCACCGGCACGACCCGGACCTGGCCGGTGGCGCTGCCCGCACCGTTGTCGACGGTGTACTCGAGGGTCACAGGGGCTTCGAGCCGCCGGGTCTCGTTCACCCGCAGCACGTGGTGGTCGAGGACCGCCGCGGTGACCGGGGCGTCGTCGGGAACCGTCACCGACTGCACGACGAGCACGCCGCCCGCCGGGTCGGTGTCGTTGGCCAGGACGTCCACGAGCGCGGTCCCGCCCGCGGGCAGCAGCACCGTGTCCGCGACGGTCACGGGTGCTCCGTCGCCGTCCGGCGGTGGCAGCACGTCGACCCGGACGAGGCCGAGCGTGGCGTTCGGGCCGTCGCTCACCCGGTAGGTGAGGTCGTAGCTGCCCGGCTCGTCCGCCACGAACCGGAACGAGCCCGTCGCGTAGCCGGGCGTGATCGTCGCGGGCGCCTGCTCCGCGACGTCGACCAGCCGCAGGCGGTCACCGTTCGGGTCGGTGTCGTTCTCCAGCGGCCGCACCGTCACCGGCTGTCCCGCCGGTACCGCCACGTGGTCACCGACCGCGACCGGCGGCTCCTGCGTGGCCACGACGTCGACCAGGAGCCGCCCCTCGCCGACCTGCCCTGTGCTGTCCGCGACCGTGAGCTCGACGATCTTGCGGCCCACCGCGCCGCCACCGTCCCGGAACTCGACCGTGCCGTCCGGGCGGAACCGGGTCTCGTCGGCCGGGTCGGCGGTCGCGGCGCCGGCCAGCACGAGGTCGTCACCGTCGGGGTCGCGCCAGTAGGGCAGCACCGTAATCGTCCCGGAACCACCCTGCGCGACCCGCAGCACCGGCTCGCCCTCCGGGACGGGCGCTGCGCTCTCGCCCGGCGGCACCACGCGGACCCGCACGCTCGCTTCCGCCGTGCCGCCCCGCCCGTCGTCGACGGTGTACGTGAACCGCGCCGTCCCGGACGCGTCCGGTGCCACGTCCGCCTGGAGCGCGAGGCCGTCGAGCACCCGGTGCACGGTCACGCCGCTCTTCTCCGACGGCTCCCGCGCCACGTCGACGGTCATGACGTCGCCGTCGGGGTCGACGTCGTTGCCGAGCACGTCCAGCACCGTCGTCCTGCCGGGGCGCACGCCGAGGTCGTCGTCCTGAGGCGTCGGCGCACGGTTGGGCCGGTCGCGGTCGGCGACGACCTGGTCGACGAGCTCCGGCGTGGTCGACTCGGTCTCGGTCTGCTCGCCGACCGCGTCCTCCGGCATCGTGAGGTCCCAGTCGTCGACCTTCTCGAAGTCCTCCGCGGCCATCCACAGGGTGCCGTCGCCCACGTCGTTGAGCACGACGACCCGACGGTTGACCCGGTAGGCCAGCTCGCCGTCGGCGCCCTCGAGGTACTCGTCGACGTCGCGGTCGGTGCCGGGACAGTCCCGCAGCACGCGGCCCGTGCCCGACCAGGCACCGAACGCGCAGGCGCCGACCCGCACCGGGGCCGCCGGCACGCCGTCGGCCTCCCGGACCGTCGCCGCACCCCCGCGCAGTGGCTGCGCGACGAGGCCCGACGGCGTGGCGACCAGGACGGACCGCGCGGCGTCCGACGGCTGCTGGAGCCGGGCGTCCGCGGCCCGCGCGAGGTCGACGACGTCACCCCCCGGCAGCACGAGTGCCGCGGCCGTCCTGTCGAGCACCACCGGGTCCGGGCCGACGGCGGTGACGTCCAGCTCCGCGTCCGGCGCGACGGGGAGGTCACGCTCGCGCACCTCGCCGGGCACGCCCTGCGAGCCGGTCTCGACGCGGTACAGGGTCCGGTCACGCGCGACCGCGACGTGCACGGTGCCGTCCGTCCCCACCACGAGCCGTCCGCCGGTGCCGACCTCCGCCGTCGGCTCGAGCCGTTCCTCGTCGAAGGCGGTCAGGCCGTCGAACGGCAGCACCCACAGCCGCCCGTCGTCGGGGTCGAGGATCGCCGTCGTCGGGCCGCCCGACGCGACGAGCGCGCCCTTCGGGGCCACGACCGGCCCCGCGGTGGTGAGCTGCGCGGGATCGACAGGGCTCGCCGACGACGCCCCGGCGTCGGTGAGCAGCACACGGTACTCGTCCTGCTGCACGTCGAACGTCGAGGAGCCGGCCAGGAGCGTGCTGTCCATGGCCCGCGCCTGGTCGTTGAACCGGCCCAGCCGACCCGACTCGGTCTGCGTGACCCACACGCCCGAGTCGTCGAGGTCGACCTCCGCGGTCGCCTCGCCGTCCTGGAGGAAGGCGAGCGCGAGGAGCGTGCCCGCGAACAGCGCGACGAAGGCCCAGGAGGCGATCACACCAGGAGTCAGCCGAGAGCGCTCCTCGACCACCGCGGCCTCGTGCACCGCCTCGTGCGTCAGCTCGTCCGTCAGCTCGTCCGACACCCGATCCGACACCCGATCCGACTCAGCGTCCACCACCACGCCCCCCGTTGCCCGCCAGCATCCTAGCGAGCGCCCGGGCCCGTGCCCGTCAGACCGCCCGGTCCGCCAGGACCTCGGCGAACTCCTCGAGCGACGCCTTCACCGGGCCGTCCGGCAGCGGCGCGAGCTCGGCGGCCGCCGCGCGCGCCCAGCGGACGGCGTGCTCGCGGGTCTCGGCCAGCACCTCGTGCGCGCGCAGCCGCGCCACCACGGCGCCCAGCGCCTCGTCCGAGGAGAGGTCGCCGTCGAGCGCGGCGAGCAGGTCGCGGTCCTCGTCGGTGGCCTCGCCCGCGGCGACGCGCCGGCGCAGCAGCAGCACCGGCATGGTCGGCACGTGCTCGCGCAGGTCGGTGCCCGGCGTCTTGCCAGAGGTCTCGCCCGAGCTGGCGACGTCGAGCACGTCGTCGGCGAGCTGGAAGGCGACGCCCACCTTCTCGCCGTACGCGCCGACGGCCTCGACGTGCTCGGCCGGTGCGCCCGCGATCATCGCGCCGAGCCGGGCCGACGCCGACAGCAGGGACGCCGTCTTGTCGGACAGGACCTGCAGGTAGTGCTCCACGCCGTCGGCGCCCTCGTCCGGGCCCATGGTCTCGTGGAGCTGGCCCAGGCACATCCGCTCGAACGTCCGGGACTGCAGGATCACGGCCTCCGGCCCGAGCTCGGCCACGCGGGCCGACGCCCGGGCGAACAGCATGTCGCCCACGAGGATCGCCACCGAGTTGCCCCACACCATGTGGGCCGACGGCGCGCCGCGCCGCATGGGCGCCGAGTCCATGACGTCGTCGTGGTAGAGCGACGCGACCTGCGTCAGCTCCACCACGACCGCCGCGTCGATCACGCCGGGCACCGCCCCGTCGCCCAGCTCCCCCGTGAGCAGGGTGAGCAGCGGCCGGAACCGCTTGCCCCCCGCGTCGATGAGGTGCCGGGAGGCGCCGTCGGCCAGCCGGTCGGCGCTGGCGACGGCCTCCAGCAGCGCCTCGTCGACCAGCGTCAGCCGGTCCGCGAGCCGCGCGGCCAGCTCCGGGTCGGTGACCGGGAGTCCCAGCGCGGTCGGGTCGGGAAGGGTCGACGAGGCGGCCGGGGTCGCCGTCGCGGGCGTGCCCGACGTCGTCCGGGGCGGCAGCGGTGCTGAGGTCACGGCACGAACTTACTTGCCTGTTCCACCAGATCGAGAACCGGGGACGGGAAAACGCCGAGAATCACGGTCGCGACGGCGCACACCGCGACGGCGACGGCCGCAGGACCGCGTGACCGCACCACCGTGACGACGACCCGCTGCGCGGCCGTGACCTGCGCCGTCGCGACGGCGGCCGGTGCCGTCCCGGCGGACGCCGCCGTGGTCTCGGACGCGTCGAGGTCCTCGGCGTCGGGAACCTGCTCCGGGACCGTCTCGTCGTCCGCCCGGCGGAACACCATGACCACCAGCAGGCGCAGGTAGAACGCGACCGTGACGATCGACGCGAGCACGCCGAGCACGGCGAGCCACCACAGGCCGCCCGTCACCGCGCCGGAGAACGCGCCGAACTTGGCCACGAAACCGGCGGTGAGCGGGATGCCGGCCATCGACAGCAGGAAGATCCCGAACGCCGCGGTGAGCCAGGGAGCCTTGCGGCCCAGACCGGCCCACTGGGCGATCTCCGTCGCCTCGCCGAGCACGACGCCGTCGTCGGCCACCGGGCCGTTGTCGTCGCCCGAGCCCGACGACCGGCCCACCCGGCGCTCGCGCACCAGGGTGACGACGGCGAACGCACCGACCGTGGAGAGGCCGTAGGCCAGCAGGTAGAACAGCGTCGAGGCCTGCACCTGGCTGGTGAAGCCGGCGATGCCGACGAGCAGGAAGCCCGCGTGCGCGATCGAGGAGTAGGCCAGCAGCCGCTTGACGTCGGACTGGACGGAGCCGACCACGGCGCCGACGGCCATCGTCACGATCGCGACCACGACGACGACGACCTGGAGCTGCCGCATGATCTGCGGGTCGACGGCCTGCACGCCGATCGAGGTCCGGTACAGCACCTGGACCAGCGCGACGATCGCCGCCGCCTTGGTGCAGGCGGCCATGAACCCGGTGATCGGGGTGGGTGCGCCGGTGTAGACGTCCGGCGTCCACGCGTGGAACGGCACCGCGCCGACCTTGAACAGCAGGCCGACGGTGACCAGCAGCACGCCCGCGACCAGGAGCGCGCCCATGCCCGGCGAGGACAGCGTGCCCGCCTGGATCGCGCCGAGGATGCTCCGGCCCGGATCGGTCGGGTCACCGAAGAAGCGGACCGAGCCCGCGAACCCGTAGATCAGCGCGACACCGAAGATGAACAGCGCCGAGGCGAACGCGCCGAGCAGGAAGTACTTGGCCGCGGCCTCCTGCGAGAGCAGGCGGCGCCTGCGCGCGGTCGCGCACAGCACGTACAACGGCAGCGACAGCACCTCGAGCGCGATGAACAGGACCACGAGGTCGTCGGTCGACGTGAAGAGCATCATGCCGCCGGCGGCGAACAGCAGCAGCGGGTAGATCTCGGTCTGCACCAGCCCGGCGGTGCGCGCCAGGTCCTCGTACGAGGTGCCGGGCACGGCCGAGGCCGTGGGCGCGAACGCGTCCTGCCCCGTGCTCGTGCGGTCGGCGACGACGAGCACGCCGAGGAAGGCGAGCACGGCGACGACGCCCTGCCCGGCGAGCGCGAACGGCGTGAGGGTCACGCTGCCGCCCACGACCTGGACCGGCTGGGTCACGATCTGCGGCCACAGCACCGCGACGAACGCGAGCCCGCCGGCCAGGGCGGCCAGCGCCAGCACGATCTGGGTGGTGCGGCGTGCCCGCGCCGGCACGAACGCCTCGACGAGGATGCCGACGACGCCCGCGCCGAGCACCACGACCAGCGGTGCGAGGGCGAGCCAGTCGATCTCTGGCGGCACGAAGGTGGTCACTTGTCGCTCCCCATCTGCGCGGCGGCGTCCGCCGGTACGTCGACCGCCGTGACGGCGGCCACCGACTGCTCGGCGGGCGCGTCCACGTAGGTCAGGGCAAGGCTCGGCACGAAGCCGAGCACGAGGAGGCCCGCCACGAGCGGCGCCGCGACGACGCGCTCACGCACCCGCAGGTCGGGCAGGGCCTCGAGCCCCGCCGCCGGCGCCCCCGTGAAGATCTTCTGGTAGGTCAGCAGCACGTACACCGCGGCGAGCACGACACCGGGCACGGCGGCGAGGGTCCAGGCCGCCGAGCCGGCGGGCTCGCCGCCGAAGGAGCCGATCAGCACCATGATCTCGCTGGCGAACGTGGCGAGGCCGGGCAGCGACAGCGTCGCGAGGCCCGCCACGAGGAAGGTGCCCGCGAGCACCGGCGTCGTCGACCGCAGGCCGCTGTAGGCGGCGATCTTCTGCGACCGCTCCGGGTGACGGGACACCAGGAACCCGGCCACGAGGAACAGCGCCCCGGTGGCGAGGCCGTGGTTGAGCATCATGAAGCTCGACCCGGCGGTGCCCAGCGGCGTGAACGTGAAGATGCCGAGGATGATGAAGCCGAAGTGGCTCACCGAGGTCCAGCCGACCAGGCGGAGCAGGTCGGTCTGCATGATCGCCATGACCGCCCCGTACAGCACCGAGATCACGGCGAGCGCGATGACGAACGGCGCCGCCCACCGGGAGGCCTCCGGGAACAGCGGAAGGCACAGCGTGAGCATGCCGAAGGTGCCGACCTTGTCGAGCACGCAGATCAGCAGCGTCGACGTGCCGGGGGTCGCGTTGCCCGCGACGTCGGGCAGCCAGCTGTGCACCGGGACCATGGGGGCCTTGATCGCGAAGGCGATGAAGAACCCGACGAACATGAGGCGTTCCGCCGTGGTGCCCAGGTCGACGGCGACCAGCTCGTCGACGAGGAAGGCCTTGCCCGGGTCGACGCCGTTGCGCACCGCGAGGAAGTACAGCGCGATGACGGCCGCGAGCATGATCAGCCCGCCGCCCAGGCTGAACATGAGGAACTTGACCGCGGCGCGGCGCCGCCCGGGACCGTGCCCGAACCCGCCGATGAGGAAGTACGCCGGGATGAGCATGGCCTCGAACAGGACGTAGAAGAGGAACACGTCACGCGCGCTGAACACGGCCACCATGAACGCCTCGAGCAGCAGCACGAGGGCGACGAACCGGCGCAGCCGCACCTCGTCGTGTCCCTGCTCGCGCCAGGCGGCGAGCAGCACGAGCGGCACGAGCACCACGGACAGGGCCACGAGCAGCAGCCCGACGCCGTCGACGGCGACGGCGTACGACGTGCCGATCTGCGGGATCCACGACGCCGTGGTGCCGAGCTGGTGCTCGTCGGCGGCGCCCGTGTCGAACGCCAGGAACGCCCCGACCAGCAGGCCCACCTCGACGAGCGAGAACACGAGCGCCAGCGGCCGGGCCAGGCCGGTGCCGCCGCCCGCGGGCCCCGTGCGGCGGCGCACCAGCGCGCTCAGGCCCACCACGGCGGCGCCGACCAGCGGCCATGCGATGAGCACGGTCAGCCAGGGAAACATCTCTCCTCCGATCACTGGGCACCGCCGAGGCCTGCGCCGAGCCGGACAACGAGCCACGCCACGAGGGCGACGACGAGCACGCCGCCCGCCATGCCCGCGGCGTACGAGCGGACGTACCCGGTCTGGGCCTTGCGGACCATCGCGCCGAACCACGAGACGGCGAGCGGCAGCACGCCCCAGCCGCGGTCGACGACGTCCCGGTCGCCCACCTGCACGAGGCGGGCGATGCCGTGGGCCGGCAGCACGACCAGCGTCTCGTTGGCCGCGTCCTGGTAGAGGTCACGGCGGGCCGCCCGGGTGAGGAACGACCCGCGCGGGGCCTCCTCGGGCACGAGCTGCACCGCGTACATCCGGAACGCGAGGGCGGCACCGAGCAGGACGAGCACGAGCGTCGCGCCGATGATGACCGGCACGGGCAGCACGGGCTCGTGGTGCTCGGCGTGGCCGACGACCGGCTCGAGCCAGGTCGTGAACGTGCCGCCGATGCCGAGCACGGCACCCAGGCCCGCCGAGCCGACGCCGAGGAACACCAGCGGCCACCACATGAGGGGCGAGCCCTCGTGCGGGTGCTGGTTCTCGGTCCAGCGCGGGCGGCGTCCGCCGAACGTCATGAAGAACAGGCGGGTCATGTAGAACGCGGTGATCGCGGCGCCGACGACGGCGACGGTGCCGAACACCCAGGCCCGCCAGGGCTGCCCGTCCACGGGGACGAACGCGGCCTCGATGATCCCGTCCTTGCTCCAGTACCCGGAGAACGGCGGGATGCCGAGGATGGCGAGCCAGCCCAGGCCCATGGTGATCCACGTGATGGGCAGGAACCGCGACAGCCCGCCGAAGCGGCGCATGTCGGTCTGGTCGTCCATCGCGTGCATCACGGAGCCGGCGCCGAGGAACAGGCCCGCCTTGAAGAAGCCGTGCGTGAGCAGGTGGAAGATCGCGAACGCGTACCCGGCGGGGCCGAGGCCTGCCGCGAGCATCATGTAGCCGATCTGGGACATCGTCGAGGCGGCCAGCGCCTTCTTGATTTCGTCCTTCGCGGTACCGACGACCGCACCGAACAGCAGGGTCACCGCGCCGACCACCACGACGACGAGCTGCGCCGTCGGGGCGGCCTCGAGGATCGCGCCGGAGCGCACCATGAGGTAGACGCCCGCCGTGACCATCGTCGCGGCGTGGATGAGCGCGGACACCGGCGTCGGGCCCGCCATCGCGTCGCCGAGCCACGCCTGGAGCGGGAACTGCGCCGACTTGCCGCACGCGGCGAGCAGCAGGCACAGGCCGACGGCGGTGGCCGTCGCCTCGGACAGCCCGCCGGCGGCGGGCAGGACGTCGGCGAAGCTCACGCTGCCCACGGTCGCGAACAGGATCGCCATGGCGGCGATGAGCCCCATGTCACCCACGCGGTTCATGACGAACGCCTTCTTGGCCGCGACCGCGTTCTCGCGCGCCGTCGGCCGCCCGGTGTCCCAGAACCCGATGAGCAGGTAGGACGCGACGCCCACGCCCTCCCAGCCCACGAAGAGCAGGAGGTAGGAGTCGGCGAGCACCAGCGTGAGCATGGCCGCGACGAAGAGGTTGAGGTACGCGAAGAACCGGCGCCGGTCGACGTCGTGGTCCATGTAGGCGACGGAGTAGACGTGGATGAGCGTGCCCACGAAGGTCACGAGCACCACGAACGTCATGGACAGCGGGTCCAGCCGCAGGCCGAGGTCCACGTCGAGGCCGCCCGCGGACAGCCAGGTCCCCAGGCTGTGGTCGACGGCGCGCTCCTCGGCCGGCGTACCGATCATGCGGAACAGCAGGATGAAGCCGACCACGGCGGCGGCGCCGGAGGCCAGCACGCCGAGCCAGTGGCCCCAGCGGTCGGTGGCCCTGCCGCCCAGCAGCAGCACTGCCGCGCCGATCAGCGGGAAGCCGATCAGCCAGGGGGCGAGCCCGATCACGTCGTTCACTGTCTCCCCCTCAGCCCTTGAGCAGGTTGACGTCGTCGACCGAGGCCGACCGGCGGGTACGGAAGATCGTCACGATGATGGCGAGGCCGACGACGACCTCCGCCGCCGCGACGACCATGACGAAGAACGCGAGCACCTGGCCCGTCAGGTCGCCGTGCAGCCGGGCGAACGTGACGAAGGCGAGGTTGGTCGCGTTGAGCATGAGCTCGACACCCATGAACACGACCATGGCGTTCCGGCGCAGCAGCACCGTCGTCGCCCCGATCGCGAACAGCACGGCGGCGAGCACCACGTAGTTGGTGATCTCCATCAGAGGTCCTCCTCGGCGCGCCGCGGCGCCGCGCCGCCCGTGGGCGCGTCGGCGTCCACGAGCGCGACGCCGGCGTGCGGGGCGGGTCGTTCCTGGCCGCGGATGCGCAGCACGCGCGACACCGACTGCGGCACCTGCTCGCCGTCGGGTCCGAGCGCGGGGGTGTCCATGGCGTTGGACGTCGCGTAGACACCCGGCGACGGCAGCGGCGTGAGGCTGACGCCCTCGGTGAGCGCCTTGACGCGCGCCTCGGCGACCGTGCGCTGGTTCTGCTTCGGCGTGAGCCTGCGGCGGTGGGTGAGCACGAGCGCGCCGACCGCCGCGGTGACGAGCAGCACGCCGACGACCTCCATGGCGAGCACGTAGTCGCCGAACAGCACGCGCGCCAGCGCCTGCGGGTTGGCGACGCCCGCCGGGTCTCCCCCGGCCAGGCCCGCCGCGGGCGGGAACGCCGCCCGGCCGACGACGCCGCCGAGCACGAGCGCGAGGCCCAGCCCGACGAGCAGGCCGATCCAGCGCTGGCCGCGGATCGTCTCCGTGAGCGAGTCCGACGCGTCGACGCCGACGAGCATGAGCACGAAGAGGAACAGCATCATCACGGCGCCCGTGTACACGACCACCTGGACGACGCCGAGGAACGGCGCCTCCTGCGCGATGTAGAGGATCGCCATGCTGACCATGACGAACACGAGGCACATCGCCGCGTGCACGGCCCGTCGCACGAACAGCAGGCCCAGCGCCGCGAGCACCATGAGCGGCGCGACCACCCAGAACAGCACGGTCTCGCCGCCCGAGATCTCGAGCCCTGCGGGGGTCATGCCGTCACCTCCGTGCGGGCGGGCGCGCCGGTGAGCTGCGCCTCGGACGTCGAGCCGGGCTCGCTCGTGGCGCGGGCGCCCGTCGTCGAGCCCTCCTGGCGCACCGAGCCGACGGCGGCCGCGCCGGCGGACCGCTCGGCCGCGCCGGGCCCCTCGTCGGGCCGCAGCTCGTGCTTGCGCGGCGTCGGCGCGGGCGCCTGCCCGGACGCCGCGGCCTGCGCCGCCTCGAGCGTCTCGTCCTCGGGCCGGTGCTCCCGGACCCAGTCGACCTGCGCCGTGGTCGGGCCGAGCACGTCACCGCTGTAGTAGTCGGTGTCCGTCGTGCCCTCCACCATCGGGTGGGGCGCGGCGAGCATGCCCTCGGCGAGCGGGGCCAGGAGGTCCTGCTTCTCGTAGATCATGCCCGAGCGGGTGTTGCCGGCCAGCTCGTAGTCGTTGGTCATGGTCAGCGCCCGGGTGGGGCACGCCTCGATGCACAGCCCGCAGAAGATGCACCGCAGGTAGTTGATCTGGTAGACGCGGCCGTACCGCTCGCCGGGGCTCATGTGCGCCCCGCCCGAGTCGTCGGCCCTGACCTCGCGGCCCGCGTTCTCGGGCAGGTCCGCGTTGGAGGCGCCCTCGACGTAGATCGCGTCGGCGGGGCACGCCCACGCGCACAGCTCGCAGCCGATGCACTTCTCCAGCCCGTCGGCGTACCGGTTGAGCTGGTGGCGGCCGTGGTAGCGGCGCTGCGGCTGCACCTTCTTGCGGGGGTACTGCTCCGTGACCGTGGGCTTGAACATCGACGACAGCGTCACGCCGAAGCCCGCCACGGGGGCGAAGATCTCCGCGATGGGCCCCGGCTGCGGGCGCAGGGGCTGGTACTCCTTCTCACGCTCACTCACCACGGACCTCCTTTCCGAACCGCTTGGACGGGGGCAGCTTCTGGCCGGGCAGCGGGGGCACCGGGTAGCCGCCGGCGAACGCGTCGACCGGCTCGGCCGCGCCGTCGTCGGCGGGCGGCTGCTTCTTCTCGGGCCAGAACCACATGATCGCGACGAAGACGACCGCCGCTCCGACGATCACCGGCACGAACTGCTGGTAGGTGACGCCCTGCACGCGCTGCAGCCACTGCACGACGGAGAGCACGACGACCCAGGCGAGCGCGACGGGGATGAGGATCTTCCAGCCGAACACCATGAACTGGTCGTAGCGCAGGCGCAGCAGCGTGCCGCGCACCCACACGAAGACGAACATCAGGGCCCACAGCTTGACGAGGAACCAGATGATCGGCAGCCAGCCCTCGTTGAGCGCCCCGCCGAGGAAGCCCTCGGGCACCGGCGCACGCCAGCCGCCCAGGAAGAGCGTCACGCACACGGCGGACACGTTGAGCATGTTGATGTACTCCGCCAGGAAGAACCAGGCGAACTTCATCGACGAGTACTCGGTCATGTAGCCGGAGACGAGCTCGCCCTCGGCCTCCGGGAGGTCGAACGGCAGGCGGTTGGTCTCGCCGATCATCGAGATCACGTAGATCACGAAGGCCGGCGCGAGCGGGATGAACCACCAGATCTGCGACTGGCTCGAGACGATCTGCGACGTCGACATCGACCCCGCCATGATGAACACGCTCACGAGCGACAGGCCCATGGCCAGCTCGTAGCTGATCACCTGGGCGGTCGAGCGGACCGAGCCCAGCAGCGGGTAGGTCGAGCCCGACGACCAGCCGCCGAGCACGATGCCGTACACACCCAGCGACGCCGCCGCCAGGATGTAGAGCGTCGCGACGGGGAAGTCGGTGAGCTGCGCCGGCGTGGTCCAGTCGGTCCACGGGAACGGCAGGCTCGGCCCGAACGGGATGACCGCGAACACGAGCAGCGAGCAGAACACCGAGATCATCGGCGCCAGCAGGTACACGAACTTGTCGGCCCGCGTGACCGTCATGTCCTCCTTGAGCAGGAGCTTCATGGCGTCGGCGAGCGACTGGAGCAGGCCGAAGGGGCCGTGCCAGTTCGGGCCGGGCCGCACCTGCATCCGGGCGACCACCTTGCGCTCGAACCAGATCGCGAACAGCACGCTGGTGAGCAGGAAGACCACGATGAGCACGGCCTTCACGATCGAGGCCCAGATCGTCTCCTGCGAGAAGTCGGCGGCGACGCCGGGCGCCGCTGCCGCGAGGATCGCGTGGTCCATCACCCCTGCCTCTCGGATTCGTTGGCACCGGCGGGTGCGACGGCCACCAGGTCGCCCGCCACCGCGCCGAGCGTCGCGTGCACGCGGCTGCCCACGCTGTTCAGCGGCAGCCACACGACGCCGTCGACCATGCCGTCGGTCACGGCGACCGGCAGCTCGACCGTGCCGCGCGCCGTGCTGACGGCGACGCGGCCGCCATCCGCCACGCCGAAGCCCTCCGCCGTGGCGGCGGACAGGCGCGCGACCGGCTGCTTGGCCGTGCCGGCGAGGAACTGCTCGCCGTCCTGGCCGCGGCCCGCGTCGAGCTGGAGCCGCCACGTGGCGAGCACCGCCTGACCCGGCCCGACCTGCGGCGCCGCCGTCTGCGTGGCGCTCGGCGCGGCCACCCGGCCGCCCGTCCACGCCTCACGCTGCGTGAGCGCGACGCCGAGGTGCGCCTCGGCGGGCGTGCCCGCCTGCAGGTCGGTACCGAGCTGCTGGGCCAGCACGTGCAGCACGCGGTGGTCCGGCAGCGCGTTCGACTCGAGCGCCGCGCCGAAGGACCGCACCCGGCCCTCCCAGTTCCAGTACGAGCCCGCGCGCTCGACCGGCGGGGCGACGGGCAGCACCACGTCGGCCCGCTCGGTCACCTCGGACGCCCGGACCTCGAGGCTCACCACGAAGCCCGCCGCGTCCAGCGCCGCCCGCGCGACGGCCGGGTCGGGCAGGTCGGTGAGCTCCACACCGCCGACCAGCGCACCGCCCAGCGCGCCGGAGGCCAGCGCCGCGAGGATGCCCGCGGTGTCGCGGCCCGGCTCCGCGGGGAGCTCGGCGCCCCAGGCCTGCGCCACCTGGGCGCGGGCCGCGTCGTCCTCGACCGGGCGCCCGCCCGGCAGGAGACCCGGCAGGAGCCCGGCCTCGACGCCGCCGCGCTCGCCGGCGCGGCGCGGGATCCACGCGAGCCGCGCGCCCGTCGCCTCGGCGAGGCGCAGGGCCGCCGCGTACGCGCCCGGCGAGCCCGCGAGGCGCTCGCCGACGAGGATCACGGCGCCCGGCTGCGCGAGGGCGCCGGCGTCGACACCGCGCGTCAGGTCGCCGCTCAGGCTGTCCAGCCACTCGGCCTCGGTGCCGGGGGCCGCGGGCAGCAGCGTCCCGTCGAGGCGGATCAGGCCGCGGGTCGCGTACGGCGCGACCGAGAAGATCCGCGTGCCCTTCCGCGCGGCCTTGCGCAGCCGCAGGTAGGTGACGCCTGCCTCCTCCTCGGCCTCGAGGCCGACCAGCAGCACGGCGGGCGCCTTCTCCAGGTCGCCGAACGTGACGCCGACGCCGGTGCCCGCCACGGCGTGGGCCAGGAACGCGGCCTCCTCGGCGGAGTGCACGCGCACGCGCTGGTCGACGTCGTTGGTGCCGAGCACGGTCCGCGCGAAGCGCGACCACGCGAAGGCGTCCTCGACCGTGAGGCGGCCGCCGGGCAGCACGCCGACGCCTCCGGCCTGACGGGCGGCTGTCAGGCCCGCCGCGGCGACCTCGAGCGCCTCGACCCAGGAGGCGGGCCGCAGCTCGCCGCGCGTGCCGTCGGCCGCGCGGTCGCGGACCAGGGGCGTGGTGAGGCGGTCGGGCGCGGTCTGCCAGGTGAAGGCGAACCGGTCCTTGTCGGTGATCCACTCCTCGTTGACCACCGGGTCCTCGCCCGACAGCCGCCGCAGCACCTGGCCGCGGCGGTGGTCGATGCGGATCGCCGAGCCGTTCGCGTCGTGCTCCGCGATGCTCTCGGTGCTGACCAGGTCGAACGGCCGGGACCGGAACCGGTAGCCCGCGCCGGTCAGCGCGCCGACCGGGCAGATCTGCACCGTGTTGCCCGAGTAGTACGACGAGAACGGGCGCCCGGAGCTGTCGGTCGCGGCCTCGCCGACCGGGCGGTCCACCGGACCGGTGCTCGACTCGGCGCCGGCGAAGCCGAGCACGTCCTCGTCGAACCGGCCGATCTGCTGGTGCGCGCCGCGGTCCTGCAGCGCGATGAACGAGTCGCCCGCGATCTCCTCGCTGAACCGGGTGCAGCGCTGGCACAGCACGCAGCGCTCCCGGTCGAGCAGGATCTGCGTGGACAGCGCGATCGGCTTCGGGAAGGTCCGCTTGACGTCGACGAACCGCGAGTCGGTGCGCCCGTTCGACATCGCCTGGTTCTGCAGCGGGCACTCGCCGCCCTTGTCGCAGACCGGGCAGTCGAGCGGGTGGTTCATCAGCAGCAGCTCCATGACTCCCTGCTGCGCCTTGTCGGCGGCGGCGGAGGTGTGCTGCGTCTTGACGACCATGCCGGGAGCCACGGTCATGGTGCAGGAGGCCTGCGGCTTCGGCATGGGCCGCACGTTGCCCTCGCGGTCGGGCATCGCGACCTCGACGAGGCACTGCCTGCAGGCACCGGCGGGCGCGAGCAGCGGGTGGTCGCAGAAGCGCGGGATCTGGATGCCCGCCTGCTCGGCCGCGCGGATGATCAGCGTGCCCTTCGGCACGCTCACCTCCGTCCCGTCGATGGTGAAGGTGACCAGCTCGACGGGTGCGGCCTCTGTGCTGGTGTCGTTGGACGTGACGGTCATCGGTGACCTCCCGCCCCTGCGCCCGCGAGGGCTCCGGGGGTCCGTGTCTTGGGGGTGTACGGGAAGAGGGCCGACGCGCTCGGGTCGAACGGGCAGCCGTGCCCGTCGATGTGCGCCTGGTACTCGTCCCGGAAGAGCTGCACGCTGGACGTGATCGGCGAGGTGGCACCGTCGCCGAGGGCGCAGAACGCCTTGCCCAGGATGTTGTCGCACAGGTCGAGCAGCAGGTCGAGGTCGCCGTCGACGCCCTCGCCCGCCTCGATCCGGTGCAGCACCTGCTTGAGCCAGTAGGTGCCCTCGCGGCACGGCGTGCACTTGCCGCACGACTCGTGCGCGTAGAAGTCGGTCCACCGGGACACGGCGCGCACCACGCAGACCGTCTCGTCGAAGATCTGCAGCGCGCGCGTGCCGAGCATCGACCCGGCGTCGCCCACCGACTCGTAGTCGAGCGGCGTGTCGAGGTGGTCGGCCGTGAAGATCGGCGTCGACGAGCCGCCCGGCGTCCAGAACTTCAGCTCGTGCCCGGCACGGATGCCGCCGGCCAGGTCGAGCAGCTCGCGCAGCGTGA
>DATGOB010000105.1:0-16589 GCA_036010205.1 Promicromonospora sp.
CCGGTCTGGTTCCTCGCGCGGATAGAGTGGCGCGGTCATGCGCACCCGACGTCGTCCTCCCCGCCCGGCAGCACCCCAGGAGGTGCGGGTCGTCACCGACTCGACCGCCTGCCTGCCCGCCGACCTGCCGGGCGGCCCGGCTGTCGTCCCGCTGCGCGTCCTGGTGGGCGACGACGTGTACGCCGAGGGTTCCGACATCACGCCGGAGCGTCTCGCCGAGCTCGTCGCGGAGGGCGAGCGGGTGACCACGTCGCAGCCGCCTCCGGAGGCGTTCGCGACCGCCTACCGCGGCCTGGCCGAGCGGGGCGCGCGGTCGATCGTGTCGGTGCACCTGTCGGGCGCCCTGTCCGGCACGGTGGGCGCCGCGGGGACAGCGGCGGCCCGGTCTCCCCTCCAGGTGCGCGCGGTCGACTCCCGGACCGGCGCGGCAGGTCTCGGCTTCGCGGCCCGGGCCGCCACGGAGTGCGCGGCCGCCGGGGCGGACGCCGAGCACGTCGCCCAGCGGGCCATCGAGGTCGCGGGTACGGCCCAGGCCGTTTTCGTGGTCGACACCCTGGAGCACCTGCGCCGCGGCGGGAGGCTCTCCGGCCCGGCCGCCGCGCTCGGCACGGTGCTCGGGGTCAAGCCCATCCTTCGCCTGTCCGACGGCGCGGTCGAGCTCGCCCAGCGCGTGCGCACGCGCGCCGCCGGTGCCGAACGGCTGCTCGAGCTGGGCGCCGGGTACGTGGCCGCCGCGCGGCGGCCCGTGGTCGCCGTCCACCACTTCGGCGCGCACGACCGTGCCCAGGCCTTGGCCGGTCGTCTGCACACCCGCACGCGCGCCGACGTCGAGGTGACGCCGCTGAGCGCGGTGCTCGGTGTGCACGTGGGGCCGGGGACGCTCGCCGTCGTCGTCGCGGACCTGGGGGACCACACGCACTGAGCGCGGGTCAGCCGCCCAGCACCTCCCGCAGGCGGGCCGCGAACTCGACCGGCTTGTCGGCCGGCTGACCGTACTCGCCGCCGCCGAACCCGCCGTGACCGCCGGGGAACACGACCGGCTCCGTGCCCAGGCGTTGTGCGGCCCCGCGGGCGGACCGGCCGGTCATCTCGTCACCCGTCGCCTCGCCCACGGCGACCAGGAGCCGGGGTACGGCGCCCCGCAGGTCGTCGTAGCGCGGCTCGTAGGCGGGCAGCGCCACCATGTTGACGCCGAACATGAGGTCGTCGCGCGACCCGTCGTCCTCGACCGGCAGGCCGAACATCGCGGGGTCGGGGTCGGGCTGCGCCGTGTACTCCGAGCCGATCTCGCCCTCGACCATGACCAGGGCGATGAACTTCGCCATGGCGGCGCCGAAGCCCTTGGCCTGGTAGGTGTCGTGGATGTCGTGCATCGCCGCGGTCATCGCGTCGCGGTCCGGCAGCACCGACGGCAGCGGCGGCTCGTGCGCGACGACGGTCCGCAGGTCGCCCGGGTGCTCGGCCGCGAGCTCGAGTGCGACGACGGCGCCGCCGCTCGACGCGAACAGGTCGACCGGCCCGCCGCCGACCGCCTCGATGACCCGGTGCACGTCGTCCGCGTGCGTCGCGACGTCCGGCACACCGCCGGGCTCGAGCGCGCTGCGCTCGACGCCGCGCGGGTCGTACGTGACGACCGTCCGGTCGGTGAAGTGGCCCGCGAGCGTCGTGAAGCCCTCCGCGCCCATCGGCAGGCCGATGAGGACCAGCGGCGGCGTGGCGGACGGCGTGGCCGCCTCGCGCACGTCGTAGGTGAGGACGGCGCCCGGCACGTCGAGGGTCAGGGTCTTCTTGTCGCTCATGGTGCTCGCTCCCGTGGTCCGTGGGTGGTGTGCAGGGTCGACGGCGCGAGCGCGGCGAACTCATCGGTCGAGATCTCTCCGGGGCGGGATGAGACCACGGCGTCGCGTTCCTGTGGCCGGGAGCTCGACCACAGGTGCCGGTCCTGGCTACCTGTGCACAGGGCGCTCGCCGGCGGCGGCAGGCACCGGGAGAGCCCGCATAGCGTCGTGAGCCATGCAGCCCCAGACAGTGCGAACGCCCCGCACGTGGCCCTTCGACCCCGTCCGCGAGTCCGCGGGCGACCGCGCCGCGCTCCTCACCGCGGATCCCGACCGTCGCCCCTCCGAGCCGGCCGACCCGGACGGCACCCACCCGTTCGGCGCCCACCCGGACGGCACCCGCCCCGCCGACACCGACGCGCTGGTCGCCCGGCTGCGGTCCCGGCGGTCGGCCGCCGGGGTGGCCGCCGCCTACGCCGCAGCGCACGGGCACCCGGTCGACCCGCGATCCGAGCAGGGCGCTCGCCGTTGGGCGCTGCGCGGGACGACGGCGGCGGTCGCCGCGGTGGCGGTCCTCCTGCTCGGGCTGGGCGCGACGGTGCTCCTGCTGCGCGAGGACGACGTGGTGCCGCTGGCCCCTGCCGCGGCGGACGGTGCGGCGCCGGGCGCCACACCGTCGGCGGGCTCGGCGTTCCCCGGCGAGGGCCCGGCCCCCGGCGAGGAGACCGGGCAGGACGGTGGACACGGCGCCGAGGGCGCAGGTCTGCTCGTCCACGTCGTCGGCGCGGTGCGGGAGCCGGGCCTGGTGACCGTGCCGGACGGCGCTCGCGTGGCCGACGCGCTCGAGGCCGCCGGCGGCGTGACCGGCCGGGCCGACCTCACCGCCGTGAACCTCGCACGCGCCGTCGTGGACGGCGAGCAGCTCTACGTGCCGCGGCCTGGCGAGGCCGTGCCCGCCCTGCCGGGCGCCGTCACGGACGGGGCGGGCACCGGGTCGGGCACGGGCGGCACCGTCGACATCAACACCGCTGACGCCGCCGCGCTGGAGGCCCTGCCCGGTGTGGGGCCCGCGATCGCCCGGTCGATCGTCGAGTGGCGCGAGGCCAACGGTCCCTTCGCGAGCGTCGACGAGCTCGAGGACGTGCCGGGCATCGGGCCGTCCACCCTGGAGAAGATGCGTGACGTCGCGCGGGTGGGTCCGTGACCGACCTACGCCTGGCGCCCGCCGCGCTCGCGTCCTGGGGCGCAGCCTGGCTGCTGACCGGCCCGGGAGCCGGGTGGACCGGGACCGTCGCGGGGTGGGCCGCCGCGGCAGCTGCGGTGGCCTGTGCGGTCGCCCTGTGGGCCCGCTCCGGCGACCGTTCCGGCATGCCGGCCGGCGTCGCGCACGTGGCCCTCGTCGGGGCGTGCGTGCTCGCGGTCGCGTCCTCTGCGCACGTCCAGCTCGCCGGCCGCGCCCCTCTGGCCGACCTCGCGGAACTGCGCGTGACGGCGACCCTCGTCGGCACCGTGGTCGCGGAGCCCGAACCGTTCGTCCTCGCGCCCGGCGCGGACCGGTACCGCTGGGTGCTCGACGCCCGCTCCGCCGAGGCGCGCGGCGTCACCTCGGCCGCCCGGGCTCGGGTCGCGGTGCTGTCGGAGGACCCGCCACGCTACGGTGCCGTCGTCGCGGTGACGGGGCAGCTCCGGCCCGCGGACCCGGGTGCGGCCGAGGCGGCGGAGACCACGACCGGCCGCCCGCGAGAGGTCCGTGCCCCGCCCGGGGTGCTCCGTGTGCTGGACGACCACCGGTCCGCTCTGCTCGAGGTCACCGAACCGCTGTCCCCGCAGGCGCGCGGGCTCGTGCCCGGCGCCGCGATCGGGGACACCTCGCGCCTGCCGGACGAGATCACGGGCGACATGCGCGTGAGCGGGCTGACTCACATCACGGCCGTGTCGGGCGGGCACTTCGCCGTGGTCGTCGCCGTGCTCACCCTGCTGTGCGCGACGGCGCGCGTACCCCGTCCGGTCCGGGTGGCCCTCGTGGCGGTGGTCGCGCTCGCCTTCGTCGCGCTGGTGCGGCCCGAGCCCGCGGTGCTCCGTGCCGCCGTCATGGCGGGGTTCGCCCTCACCGGTGTCGCGCTCGGCCGGCCGGCGCCGTCCGCGCCGGCGCTCGCTGCCGCGGTCGTGGGCCTGCTCGTGGTCGACCCGTGGCTGGCCCGCTCGTACGGGTTCGTGCTGTCGGCCGCGGCGACGGGCGGCCTGGTGCTGCTCGCCGCGCCGCTCGCGGCGCGCCTCACCCCGTGGACCGGCCGCGCGGCGGCGTTCGCGCTCGCCGTGCCGACTGCGGCACAGGCGGCCTGCGGTCCGGTGCTCGTGCTGCTCGACCCGTCGGTGTCCACGGTGTCCGTGCCGGCGAACCTGCTGGCGGCGCCCGCTGTCGTGCCCGCGACCGTGCTGGGGCTGGTCGCCACGGTGCTCGCGCCGTGGCTGCCCGCCGTGGCGGGTCCGGTGGCCTGGGCGGCGGGCTGGGCGACGGGGTGGATCGCGGCCGTGGCGCGGGTGTGCGCCTCGGCCTGGGGCGCGAGCGTGCCCTGGCCCGCAGGGCCGGTCGGCGCGCTGCTGCTCGCGGTCGCGACCGGGCTCGCGCTGTGGGCGGTGCTGCGCAGGCCGCCGGGCGACGGCTGGCCCGAGTCCTGGCGGGCCGCCGCGCGCTCGGCCGTCCGCGGCGGTCGGCGGAGCCCGGCGCAGGGAGGGACTGCGCCCGGAGCGACGGGCCACGCCCCGCCCGGCCGTCCGGTCGTCCTCGTGGCGGCCGCTGTCGCGGTGGTGCTCGTCGCGGTCGTGGCCGTGCCCCGGCTCGCGGCACGCCAGGGGATCCCCGCCGACTGGCTGCTCGCGGCGTGCGACGTCGGCCAGGGAGACGCGTTCGCGCTGCGCACGGGCCCGGAGTCAGCCGTCGTGGTGGACGTGGGCCCTGCCGGTGACGCGGCGGGGCGCTGCCTGGACGGGCTGGGCGTCACCCAGGTCGACCTGCTCGTGCTCAGCCACTTCCACGCCGACCACGTCGGCGGGCTCGCCGCGGTGCTCGGGGGGCGTGAGGTCGCCGCGGCACTCGTCTCACCGGTCGCGGACCCGGCGGCGGGCGCCTCGGACACGTACGGTGCTCTCGCCCGCGCGGGTGTCCCGGTGCGCGCGGCCCGGACCGGCGACGAGGGCGTGGCGGGCACGGTCTCGTGGCAGGTCCTGCTCGCCGGAGCGGGCACGGGTGCCAACGACGCGAGCGTGGTGCTCCGCGCCCGCACGGCAGGTCTCGACGTCGTGCTGCTGGGCGACCTCGAGGACGCAGGGCAGGCGGACCTCGCCTCCCGTGTGGGGCCGGCCGACGTGGTGAAGGTCGCCCATCACGGGTCCGCCGTCCAGTCCGCGGAGCTCGCCCGGCGGCTCAGCCCCGCGGTCGCCGTCGTCTCGGCCGGGCGGGACAACGAGTACGGACACCCGACGCGCGAGGCGCTGCGCCTGTACGCGGGGACCGGTGCCGCGGTGGTGCGGACCGACGAGTGCGGCACCGTCGCGCTCGTCGTCCGGGACGGGCAGGTGGGCCTGGCGGGCTGCTGACGTGCGCGGCCTTGCCTGCCGCGCACCATCTCTGCGACATTCCGGCGAGACGTTGCGGATCTCCCCGGGACGCTTACCGTGGGTGGGACGAGGGTGAACTTTCGTCTCGCGCCAGGGGGCTACGTGACCGATACCAGACCGACCAGACACCGGCGCCGCGGGGCACTGGCGGTCGCCGTGACGGCCGCCGTGATCGTCCCGGCCGCCGCGTTCAGCGCGGGCGGCCAGGCCGAGGCGGCCTCGCTCGTCGCGCAACGGCAGGAGCTGCTGGACCAGGCCGTCGTCACCGACGTCTCCGAGGCCGAGCAGGTGGTGCGCGTGGACGTCGCGCGTGACCCGGAGGCGGCCGACGCGTGGCTCGAGGACTCGGCCCGGCTGCTCGACGGGTGGACGGTCGTCGTCGCCGGGACGGATCCCCTGACGGGGCCCGACCGTGCGGACCTCGACGCCGACGCCCTCGCCGCCGACGGGCAGCCGACAGACGTGCCGCCCGCCGCAGGAGACTGCCCGGAGATCCCCGACGGCCCGCGGTCCTCCGACGGCGCGACCACCCCGTACCTCGGGTGTGGGCCCGGCGCAGCCGTCAGACCGACCGGCGGGCTCCAGGCCGTGGCAGAGGGGCAGGCCGTCCAGGGGCAGGAGATCACCGGCGAGTCGGCCGACGCCACGCTGGCCTCCGCCGTCGACGAGGTCCTCGCCGCCTACCTGCCCGGCGCCGGGCTCGCGCCCACGACGGTGCACCTCGACGGCGGTGCCGCGACAGTCGACGTCGACGGCGCGTTCGCCGAGGCCCTCCCCGAGGCCGGCGTATACCCCGGTGACGTCTGGGAGGCGCTGCTGTTCACCGCGCACAGCAACGGTGCCGTCGACTCCGTGACGTTCACGCTCGACGGCGACTGCCTCGCCTTCGCCTATGCCACCGGCGGGGACATGTGCGCGCCGACAGCTCTTCCGATCGACCTGGGGTGATGCCGATGCGAACGACCGTCCGGCGGGCACTGTCCGCCCTCGCGACCCTCGCCGTCACCGCCGCAGGGCTCGTCGCGCTGGCCCCGGCGGCGTCGGCCGACGTCACGTACGTGCCGGAGAGCTGGAACGGCAAGGTGGTCTACCTCTCCCAGTCCTGCCACGACCGCGGCGACACCGTGTGCCACGACAACCCTGGCTGCAACGACTTCAGCGAGAACGCCAACTCGCGCCTGATCGCGATCGTGGCGATCCAGGGTTCGGGGGCGGACAAGCCCGGCCTCCTGGCCCGCGGCTACAAGGTGGTCCGCGGCGACGGCCTGACGCGGCAGAACATCGACCGCTCCAACCGCGTCGGCGCCGACGTGCACGTGCCGCTCCACTCGAACGCCATCTCGGCACGCTGCGAGAAGGGTCACTCCGCCGACCGGTACGGCACCCACGTGATGTACGTGTCCGACGAAGGAAGTGAGTGCGCGGGCAAGCTCGTGACCATGATCGGTCGGAGCAGTCCCGGCACCAACGACCGCCGTCAGTACCGCACTGACCTCGGTGAGCTCAACCAGACCAACGCCGTCTCCTGCTACGTGGAGCAGGAGTTCCACGTGTGGAGCGACGGCGTGCGCTGGATGCGCGACCGCAAGGACTGGGGCTGGCGCATCGGCGCGGGCATCGACAAGTACCTGGGGTACCCGTGAGGCGCGGCGCGGTCCTCGCCGCCGCCGTCGCCGTCCTGGCGCTCGCGGCGTGCACGCAGGCCGACAGGGGCACGTCCGACCCGGGCGGCGGCCCGGCACCGACGAGCGCCGAGGGCGTCCCGTCGCCGTCGGCCCCGGGGGAGGAGCCGACGCTCACCGTCCAGCCGGACGGAGCGACCTGGCTGGTCCGCGGCACGGGGTTCGCCGGGGGCAACCAGTACCTCGTCCAGTGCGAGGGCGGGACGACGGCGGGCGCCGACGCGCTCGACGCGTGCGACATGTCGACGCGCGAGCAGGTCGTCGCCGACGACGAGGGCCGGGTCTCGGCCACCCGGCAGGCGAAGGCGTTCGTCCAGGTGGGTTCGGTGACCGAGGTGGACTGCGCGGCCGACCCCTGCAGCCTGGCGGTCGCCGACCTGTCGGACCGTGTGCTGGCTTCCGCGCCCGCGCCCCTGCCCGACGAGGCCGAGCCGCCGGCGACCCCGGTCCTCGAGCTGTCGGAGCGTGACCTCGACGAGGACAGCGGCACGGTCACGGTGACCGGCAGCGGCTATCCCGCGGGTGCGGTCGTCCGCCTCGCGCAGTGCGCCACGACGCCCGACGGCGGCGTCGACACGGAGAACTGCCTGTACGACGACGGCAGGCGTGTCGTGGCCGACAGCAACGGCTCCGTGACGACGCGCCTGCCGGTCGAGCGGAAGATCGCGCTCGTGGGCGGCGGAGCGGCGGACTGCGCGGAGCCTGGCGCGTGCGTGGTCGCCAACGCCCGGACCGACGGCGTCCGGCTGGCCACCGTCGACCTGGTCTGGGAGCACACCGGCGGCGCGTAGATGTCGGTGGCGCGTGGCAGGCTGTGTCCGTGCCTCCAGCAACCAAGCGACGTACCGCCACGACCCCCTCCGGCCGTAGCTGGGACGAGCCGACGCTCGCCCCGGTCGTGCTGGTGCGAGGCGCCGAGCCGCTCCTCACCGAGCGCGCGGTGGACGGCGTCGTCCGGCTGGCGCGCGAGCGGGACCCGGAGGTCGAGAAGGTCGAGCTGGAGGGCGCGACGTACGGGGCGGGCCAGCTCGCCGTCGCCGCGAGCCCGTCGCTCTTCGGCGAGGCGAAGGTCGTGGTCGTCCGGTCCGCGGAGGCGGGGACGGAGGAGCTCATGGCCGACCTGATCTCGTACGTCGCCGCCCCCGACGAGGAGACCGTCGTCGTCGTGGTCCACGGCGGGGGCCAGCGCGGCAAGAAGATGCTCGACACGATCACGCGATCGGGCGCACCCGTCATGGTCTGCGAGCCGGTGACGAAGGACGCGGAGAAGGCGTCGTTCGTGGTGGGGGAGTTCAAGGCCGCCCGGCGCCGGATCGAGGCGGAAGCGGTGCGCGCGCTCGTCGACGCGCTCGGCACCGACCTGCGCGAGCTCGCCTCGGCGTGCGCGCAGCTCGTCGCCGACACGACGGGCACCGTGACGGTCGACACGGTGGACCGGTACTACGGCGGACGGGTGGAGGCCACGGGATTCCGCGTGGCCGACGCCGCGGTGGCGGGCGACGCGGGAGGCGCGGTCGCGCTGCTGCGCCACGCGCTCGACACGGGTCTCGACCCGGTGCCGATCGTCGCGGCGCTCGCGCTGCGTCTGCGCAACCTCGCCAAGGTGGCGGCGATGCGCGGCGGCGGGCTCGCGGCCAAGGACCTCGGTATGGCGCCCTGGCAGGTCGACCGCGCACGCAAGGACCTGCGGGCCTGGACGCCGGAGGGGTTGGCGGCGGCGATCTCCGCCGTCGCGCAGGCCGATGCCGACGTCAAGGGCGAGGCGCGCGACACCGTGTTCGCGGTCGAGCGCGCCGTGCTGACCATCGCGCGGTCCCGGCGGAGCTGAACGGGCCGCAGACCCCCGGGCACACGAAGGACGCCGCCCGCCCCGAGGGGCGGACGGCGTCCTCGACGTCAGCGCGGCACCGAGCTCGACGCCGCGACGTCAACCCGCGATGTCAGCGCAGGGCCTCGGCTCAGAGAGCCGCGACCTGCTTCGCGATGGCCGACTTGCGGTTCGCGGCCTGGTTCGCGTGGATGACGCCCTTCGAGACTGCCTTGTCGAGCTTGCGCGACGCGACGGCAAGGGCGACCGTCGCGGTCTCCTTGTCGCCGGCGGCGACGGCCTCACGAACCTTGCGGATGTGGGTCTTCAGCTCCGACTTGACGGACTTGTTGCGCAGACGAGCCTTCTCGTTCGTCTTGATGCGCTTCATCTGGGACTTGATGTTTGCCACGAGTGGACTTCCTGGTGTGTTCGCCGGATGGCGAGCGGATAGGTCGTAGAGGGCGGTCGCAGATCCGGGACTGGGGTGGGGAACCCGTGGAGAGGAGCTGCGACTGTGCCCGCCGACCTGGGCGGACACGCGACCTCCAAGATTACCAGAGCCCCTGCCGTCGCACCCAACCCGCCGCCGTGACGGTGGCCACGCCGGTCGACACCCGTCCGGGGCGCCCCGACGTGCACCTTTAGACTCCGCGCATGAATTCAGCGACCGTGACCGGCCGTTTCCAGTGGACCGTGGTGGTCCCGATCCTCGCGCTGCTGCTGCTGGTGGCGACCTGGACCAACCACGAACATCCAGCGATCCTCGCGGCGATCGGCGCCGCGCTGGTCGGTGCGGTGCTCGCGGCGGTCCACCACGCGGAGGTCGTGGCGCACAAGGTCGGTGAGCCGTTCGGCTCGCTCATCCTCGCGGTCGCGGTGACGGTGATCGAGGTCGGCCTGATCCTCATGCTCATGAGCAGCGGCGGGGGAGCGTCGAGCACGTACGCCCGCGACACCGTCTTCGCCGCCGTCATGATCACGTTCAACGGCATCGTCGGTCTGTCCCTGCTCGTCGGCGCGAGCAAGCACCGCCTGGTGAGCTTCAACGCGTCGGGCACCGGCTCGGCCCTCGCGACCGTGATCGCGCTCGCCGGGGTCACCCTGGTGCTGCCCCGCTTCACGACCTCGGCGGAGGGTGGCGCCTACACGCCGTTCCAGCTCGGCTTCGCGGCGGTGGCGTCGCTGCTGCTGTACGGGGCCTTCGTGTTCACGCAGACCGTGCGTCACCGGGACTTCTTCCTGCCCGTCACCAGCGACCGCTACGGCCGTTTCACCGGGATCATCCGCGACGAGGACGGCGACCACCACGCCGACCCGCCCACCGCGCGGCAGGCGTGGACCAGCGTCGTGCTGCTCCTGATCGCGCTGGTGTCGGTGGTGTTCCTGGCCAAGATGCTCTCGCCCACGATCGAGCACGCCGTGGAGGCGGCGGGCCTGCCCTACGGCGTGGTCGGCGTCGTCATCGCGTTCCTCGTGCTGGCGCCCGAGTCGATCGCCGCCGTCCGCAACGCGCTGCGCAACCGGGTCCAGACGAGCCTCAACCTCGCCTACGGCTCCGCGATGGCCTCGATCGGCCTCACCATCCCGAGCATCTCCGTGGCGATGATCTGGATGGGCGGGTCGCTCACCCTCGGCCTCGACCCGACGCAGATGGTGCTGCTCGCCGTCTCGGTCGTGGTGGCGATGCTGAGCGTGGCGCCCGGCCGTGCCAAGACGCTGACGGGCGTGGTGCACCTGGTGCTGCTCGCGGCGTTCCTCGTGGTGTCGATACAGCCCTGACGCGGCAGGGCCCGAGGGCGGGCCGGGTGGTCGCGGCTCAGAGGGCCGCGACCACCCGGTCGAAGATCGCCTTGTCGAGGATCGCGCCCTCGCGACGCACGGCGTCGGGGTGGATGCGGATGACCCGGTTGAGGCGCACCTCGGACGGCCGGCCGGACGCGTCCCACGCGCCCGAACCGATGTCCATCCACCGGCGCCCGGCGCGCGCCTCCTGCTCGGCGTCCTTGTCGTGGTCCTGGCTGGTGAGCTGCAGCGCGAGCAGCCACGGCCCGTCGTTGCCCACGATCAGCACCGGCCGGTCCTTGCCCTGGCTGTGGTCCTCCTCGTACGGCACCCACGACCACACGATCTCGCCGGGGTCCGGCTCGCCGTCGAGCTCGGGCCGGTAGACCGGCGTCACCCGGCCCGTGTAGTCGCCGGGGTAGCCGTCCGTCTCGGGCACGTCCTTGCGCGGGCGGGCGGACGTCGGAGCCGGCCGGTCGGCGGTCTTCTGGCCGGTCTTCTGGTCGAGGGCGGTACGGGCCACGGCCTCGACGACGTCGCCGAGCAGCTTGAGCCACGGGTTCTGGGTCACGGACCGCAGGGTAGCCCGGCGGCGCCGGGAGCACAGGTCCGGCGCGTCGCTCAGGTGAGGTCGAGCGCCCGGTCCATGTACTTCACGACCTCGTCGAACATGTCCCGGTCGAGGATGTCGCCCTCGCGGCGCACGTCGTCCGGGTCGATGCGGATGACGCGGTTGATCCGCACCTCCGACGGGCGGCCGGACCGGTCCCAGCGGCCCGTGCCGACGTCCATCCAGATCCGCCCGGCCCGTGCCTCCTGCAGCGCGTCCCTGTCGTGGTCCTGGCTGGTGAGCTGCAGGCCGAGCAGCCACGGGCCGTCGTGGCCGACCAGGAGCACGGGGCGGTCCTTGCCCCTGCTGTGGTCCTCCTCGTACGGGACCCAGGTCCAGACGACCTCGCCCGGGTCGGGTTCGCCGTCGAGCTCGGGGTTGTAGACCGGGTGGACGTCACCCTCGTAGTCGCCGGGGTAGCTGTTGTCGGATGCGAAGCTCACGCCGGAACCGTATCGGACCGGACGAACGGAACAACCGGTACCTACCTGGCGTGCTCCCGGGCCGGCTTCCCGATGTCCTGCCGGACCACAGGGGGCTCGCGCCGCCCGGCCCGGGGGACCTGACGCGCGACGGCGTGCCCCCGCGCGGCTCGATGCCGACGTGCGCGCGGCGGCGACCGACAACCTCGCCGACCCGGACGACGCGTGGGACCGCGGGCGGGGCTGGATGATCGTGTCCTGCTGCCGGCAACACCGGGCTCTGACCACCCCCGCGCCCGGGCGTGTCGGGCTTCGGCGGCGGTCCTCTCGCGGAGGTGTTGCTGTGCGTCGGAGTTGTCTGCTGTCAGCAACGTCGTCGGGGAGAAGTCGCTCCGGTGGAGGGGCACCGGCCGGGTCGGCACCGGCCGGGTCGGCGTCGGCCGCAGCGGTCATCGAGCCGGTGGCTGCCGGCACGAGGGCGACGCCCGCCGGCAGTCGACCCGTCCGTCGAGCCACCCGTCGAGCCGTCAGTCGATCCCGAGGCGACGAGCACGCTCGGCGGCTACGGCACGATCGGCTCGGCGAGCGCCGCCTCGAGGTCGGCGCGGTCGCCCTCGACGGTCAGTCCCGCCTCGTCGGGGGTGAGCCGGCCCCACAGCACGAGGGCGAGCCCCTCGGCGGTACCGGACACGACGACGTCGGGCGCCACCTCGTGCGTGCGCCGTCCGCCCGCGCCGAGCACCCACAGCGGGGTGCCGGGCGCGTCCGTCGCGGTGAGGGCGACGGGGTGGCGCAGCGGCTCCATGCGGCCGAGGCCCACCTGGCGGGGCTGGAAGACCGTCACCACCTCGTCGACGGTGTCCGCCCAGACCTCCGGGTCGACGCCGGCGAGGCCGGGGCGGCCCGCGCCCGCCGCCGCGGCGCGCAGGTCGTGCAGGTGCACGAGCGTCTCGTGCAGCTGACGGCGGTGCCAGAACCGCACGGGCCCGGGGCCGAGCAGCTCGGGGTGGCTCAGCACACGCGCGGTCGCGTCGGGGTCCAGCTCGGTGAGCGCGCGGCGCAGGGTCGAGGCCTGGGCCGCGAAGTGCGCCGCGAGGTCGTACGGCCCGTCACCGAGGGGCTCGGGCTCGACGCGGTAGGCGTTGCCCGCCGCCCAGTGGTGGATCCCGGCGAGGTGCTCGACCAGGTCACGCACGGTCCACCCCGCGCAGGCGGGGACGGGCGCGTCCGGGTCGGCGTCGTGGACGGCGGCCAGGAACTCGTCCTGGAGGCGGATGAGCAGTGCGAGGTGATCGAGGGCCATGGCCCGCAAGGTACAGCCCGTCACCGACACGGCGTCGCCGTGTCGCGGAACCCCCGGCCCGCCCGGCTCGTTACCAGCGCGACACCGTCACGGGACGCGTGCCGCACGACCCGCAAGAACCTCAGCGAAGGATCATGGACGCAGACAGTCACAGTCCCTGCCCGGCCCGACGACACGGCACCTCGGGGCGGAGGTGGTGGCGTTGAGCTGGGTGCTCTCTCTCCTGCTGGGCGTTCTCGTCATCGGCGTGATCACCGCCGTGACGGGGTACTTCGTCGCGCAGGAGTTCGCGTACATGGCGGTCGACCGGGCGCGGCTGGCGGCGCGGTCCGAGGCCGGGGACGGCGCGGCCCGGCGCGCGCTCGGCGTGACCCGGCGCACGAGCTTCATGCTGTCGGGCGCCCAGCTCGGCATCACCGTCACGGGCCTGCTCGTCGGCTACGTCGCCGAGCCGCTCGTCGGTGAGGCGCTGGGCGAGGCGCTCGGCGGCGTCGGGGTCCCCACGGGGACGGGTGTCGCCGTCGGTACCGTGCTGGCGCTCCTGTTCTCCACGCTCGTCCAGATGCTGTTCGGCGAGCTCGTGCCGAAGAACCTCGCCATCGCGCGGCCGGAGCCCGTCGCGCTGTGGCTGGCCCGCTCCACCAGCGTCTACCTCGCCGTGTTCGGCTGGCTGATCCGTGTGTTCGACGCCGCCTCGAACGGCCTCCTGCGCCTGCTGCGCATCGAGCCGGTGCACGACGTCGAGCACTCGGCGACGGCACGCGACCTCGAGCACATCGTCGCGGAGTCCCGCGCGAGCGGTGATCTCCCGGCCGACCTGTCCGTGCTGCTCGACCGCGTGCTCGACTTCCCGCGCCAGGACGTCGAGCACGCGATGATCCCGCGTGCCCGCGTCGGCGTCGTGCACGCGGGCGACCCGCTCGCGCAGGTGCGCGAGCGCATGGCGGGCGGCCACTCCCGCTACCCCGTCGTGGACGACGACGGCGAGGTCGTGGGCGTCGTGCACCTCACGGACCTGCTGCGCGCGGAACTGGATCCCGCGTCAGGCACCGCGTCCGACCTCATGCGCGAGGCCCTCGTGCTGCCGACGTCGATGACCCTGCCCGACGCCCTGCACGCCCTTTCGGCCACCCGCAACCAGCTGGCCTGCGTGGTCGACGAGTACGGTGGCCTCGCGGGCGTGCTGACCGTCGAGGACCTCGCGGAGGAGCTGGTCGGCGAGATCACCGACGAGCACGACGACGAGACCGACCCGGTGACGGCGGCGTCGGACGGCGTCTGGGTGATGGCGGGCGACGTCCACCTCGACGAGGTGGAGCGCGCCGTCGGGCACGACCTGCCCGACGGCGACCACGAGACGGTCGCGGGCCTGGCGATCGCGGCCCGCGGCGCGCTGCCCGCAGCGGGCGACGTCGTCGACGTCCCGCTGCCCACCGATCCGGCCGACCTCGTCGCGCCGGAACCGCCCCCGGACCGGGCGCTGCGCATCGAGGTGCTGGCGGTCGAGCGGCGCGTGCCCTCCCGGGTCCGCGTCACGCTCGTGGACGTGCCCGAGACCGCCCGCGCGGGGGAGGAGGACCGATGAGCAACCCCTGGGTGGTCGCCGTCGCTACCGTCGTCATCATCGCGCTGAGCGCCTTCTTCGTCGCGGTCGAGTTCGCGCTGCTGGCCGCCCGGCGGCACCGGCTGGAGGACGCGGCGCCGAGCAGCCGCTCGGCCCGGGCCGCGCTGCGCAGCGCGAGCGAGCTGACCGTGCTGCTGGCGGGCTCCCAGCTCGGGATCACCGCGGCGACCCTCGCGCTGGGTGCGATCACCAAGCCGGCCGTGCACCACTGGCTCACGCCGGTGTTCGAGGGATGGGGCGCGCCCCTGTGGGCAGCCGACGTCGCGGGCTTCGTGCTGGCCCTGGTGATCGTCACCTTCCTGCACCTCGTGGTGGGGGAGATGGCGCCGAAGTCCTGGGCCATCGCCCACCCGGAGAGCAGCGCGACGCTGCTGGCCCTGCCGATGCGCGCGTTCATGGCGGTGACCCGGCCCGCGCTCGTCGCGCTCAACGGCGCGGCGAACTGGTGCCTGCGGCGGGTCGGCGTCGAACCGGCGGACCACGTGGCGTCGGGGCAGGGCCCGGACGACCTGCGGCACCTCGTCGAGCACTCGGCGAGCGTCGGCGCCCTCGAGCTGGCCTACTCCGACCACCTCGCGGGCGCCCTCGACCTGCGCCGCCTGACCGTCGCGGACCTGCTGACGGGCCACGCGCCGCCGTCCGCCGTCGGCCACGGCGCGACGGCGGGCCGGGTGCGCGAGGCGGCCCGCGCGTCGGGCCACCTGCGGATCCTCGTGGAGGACGGCGCGGGTCGCCCGACGGGTGTCGTGCACGTGCGCGACACGCTCCTGCTCGCCGACGACGCCCCGGTCGCGGACGTGACCCGGCCGGTGTTCGAGCTGATGCCCGACGTGCCGCTGCACGTCGCGCTGACGCGCATGCGCGAGACGGGCAACCACCTCGCCGTCGTGCCGGGCGCGGGCGTCGCCTTCGGTGTCGTCACGCTCGCCGACGTGCTGCGCCGCGTCCTGCCGGGGACGGCGCCCGCCCCGGCAGGACGGGCCGGCGCCTAGCCCTCGAGGACCGCGTCGATCTCGCGGAGGAAGTCGGGCAGGTCGTCCGGGTTGCGGGAGGTGATGAGGGGGAACCCCGCACCCTCGTCCCGGACGACCGGCTCGTCGACCCAGGTGCCGCCGGCGTTGCGCACGTCGGTGGCCAGGGACGGGTAGCTGGTCATCCGTGCGCCGGAGACCTTGCCCGCCTCGACGAGCAGCCACGGTCCGTGGCAGATCGCGGCGACGGGCCTCCCGGAGCCCGCGAACGCCTCCGCGACGGCGACGGCGGGGCCCTGCAGGCGCAGCGTGTCGGCGTTGATCGTGCCGCCGGGCACGAGCAGCAGGTCGAAGCCCGCCGGGTCGACGTCGTCGATGGTCGTGTCGGGGGTCACCGTCTCGCCGGGCTTCTCGTCGCCCACGAGGGTGCGCACGTCGTCGTCCTGCACGGCGGCGAGCGTCACCACCGCGCCGTGGTCGCGCAGGTGCTGCACCGGCACGAGGAGCTCGTCCTGCTCCACGCCGTAGTTGGTCACCACCGCAAGGACCTGCTTACCGGTCAGGTGCGACATGTTCTCCTCCGTGGGGTCGTGGACGTCTGCCTCTCGACCGTAGGCACGGCGTCCCCCGCTCGCACGGGACGTGGGAGAATGAACAGGCCCTGTCCTGACACCACCACCCTGACGACGGAGCGAGATCGCTTTGCCCATCCCCGGTCCCACGCTTGCGGCGCGCATCCAGCCGAACGCCACCGCGCCCGAGCTGATCCGCAACTTCTGCATCATCGCGCACATCGACCACGGCAAGTCCACGCTGGCCGACCGCATGCTCCAGCTCACGGGCGTGGTCGAGCCGCGCGCCATGCGCGCGCAGTACCTGGACCGCATGGACATCGAGCGCGAGCGCGGCATCACCATCAAGTCCCAGGCGGTGCGCATGCCCTGGGAGGTGGACGGCACGCCGCACGCCCTCAACATGATCGACACGCC
>DATGOB010000106.1:0-3250 GCA_036010205.1 Promicromonospora sp.
CGACGTGCCGGACTACGCGCCGCGCACCTTCGACCCCGACGACGCGACCTCCGAGCCGGAGGCGCCGCTGGGCCGCAACGACGAGTGGGTCAACGTCACGCTCGATCTCGGCGACGGGCCGCGGACCTACCGCCGCGACACCAACACGATGCCCAACTGGGCCGGGTCGTGCTGGTACTACCTGCGTTACCTCGACCCCGCCGAGACCAGCGCGCCGGCGCTCGCCGGGCTCGAGCAGTACTGGCTGGGTCCGCAGCACAACGCGACGTCCGGCCCGGCGGGCGGTGTCGACCTCTACGTGGGCGGCGTGGAGCACGCGGTGCTCCACCTGCTCTACGCCCGGTTCTGGCACAAGGTGCTGTTCGACCTCGGCCACGTCACGAGCCTCGAGCCCTTCGGCAAGCTCTTCAACCAGGGCTACATCCAGGCCTACGCCTACACGGACTCGCGCGGCCAGTACGTGCCGGCCGCCGAGGTCGAGGGCGACGAGCAGAGCGGGTACACGTGGCAGGGCCAGCCGGTCAACCGTGAGTACGGCAAGATGGGCAAGTCGCTCAAGAACGTCGTCACGCCCGACGAGATGTACGAGCAGTACGGGGCCGACACGTTCCGCGTCTACGAGATGTCGATGGGCCCGCTGGACCTCTCGCGCCCGTGGAACACCCGCGACGTCGTCGGGTCGCAGCGCTTCCTGCAGCGGCTGTGGCGCAACGTCGTCTCGGAGGAGACGGGCGAGGTCACGGTGACGGACGACGAGCCCGACACCGCGACCCTGCGGGTCGTCCACCGCACGATCGCCGACGTGCGCTCCGAGATGGAGAACATGCGGCCGAACACGGCGATCGCGAAGCTCATCACGCTCAACAACCACCTGACCGGCCTGTCGTCCGTGCCGCGCGCTGCCGTCGAGCCGCTGATCCTGATGACGGCACCCGTCGCGCCGCACATCGCCGAGGAGCTGTGGTCCCGGCTCGGGCACGAGGAGTCGCTCGCGCACGAGCCGTTCCCGACGGCCGACGAGCAGTATCTCGTGCAGGAGACCGTGACCTGTGTGGTGCAGGTCCAGGGCAAGGTCCGCGCCCGGATCGAGGTGGCGCCCGACATCGCCGACGCCGATCTCGAGGCGGCGGCGCTTGCGGAGCCGAACGTCATCAAGTTCCTCGACGGCCGAGGCATCCGGAAGGTCATCGTCCGCGCCCCGAACCTGGTCAACATCGTCCCGGCCTGACGCTCGCTGAGTGCTGGGTCTTCGCCCTTTTCGTGTGCCGGAAGGGCGAAGATCCAGCCCTCAGCGAGTGGGTCAGCGGCGGCGGGTGCCGAAGAGGGAGCGGGTCAGCTCACGGACGATGACCGTGCCCGCCGTCCGGGCCAGCGACGTGACCACACGGTTGCGGTCGCGGGCCGCCTTCTCCTTCGCCCGCGCGTCGGCACGTTCGCGCGTCGCCGCCTCCTTCTCGAGCCGGGCGCGGTCCTTGGCGAGCCGGTCGCGGTCCTCGGCGGCCGCGCCCTCGCCGTCGGCGGCGGCACGGCCTGCGGCCTGTTCCTGCGCCTTCGCCTGGAGCAGCTCGAACGCCGACTCCGCGTCGACAGGGGTGCCGTACGTCGCCTGCTTCGGCGAGGCGGCGACGACGCGGTCGATCACCTCGTCGCCCGCCGGCTCCATCGAGGCCTGCGGTGCCCGCACCCGTGTCCACGCGACCGGCGCCGGAGCGCCCTTCTCGGTGAGCACGGTGACGACGGCCTCGCCCGTGCCGAGCTCCTGCAGGAGGCGCTCGAGGTCGTAGGGCGAGGTCGGGAAGGTGCGGGCGGCGGCCCGCAGCGCGGCGGCGTCGTCGGGCGTGAACGCGCGCAGGGCGTGCTGCACGCGGTTACCGAGCTGCGCGAGCACGTCGGCAGGCACGTCCTTGGGGGACTGCGTCACGAAGAACACGCCGACGCCCTTGGACCGGATGAGCCGCACCGTCTGGACCACCTGTTGCAGGAAGTCCTTGGAGGCGTCGGCGAACAGCAGGTGCGCCTCGTCGAAGAAGAACACGAGCTTCGGCTTGTCGGCGTCACCCACCTCGGGCAGCTCCTGGAAGAGGTCCGCGAGCAGCCACATGAGGAACGTCGAGAAGAGCTGCGGCCGGTCCTGGACCGCCGGCAGCTCGAGCACGCTGAGCACACCGAGGTCGCCCTGCGTCGCGATGAGGTCCGACGTCGCGAAGGCGGGCTCGCCGAAGAACGCGTCGGCACCCTGGCTCTCCAGGCCGACGATCTCGCGCAGGATCACTCCCGCCGTCGCGGCGGAGACCCCGCCGATGCCCTTGAGCTCCGCCTTGCCCTCGTCGGAGGTCAGGTAGGCGATCACCGACTGCAGGTCCTTGAGGTCCAGCAGCGCGAGACCCTTCGAGTCCGCCCAGTGGAAGATGAGCGAGAGGCTCGACTCCTGGGTCGCGTTGAGGCCGAGCACCTTGGACATGAGCAACGGGCCGAAGTCGGTGACCGTCGTGCGGATCGGCACCCCCTTGCCGATGCCGCCCAGCGAGTAGAACTCGACCGGGTACTGCGTGGGTACCCAGTCCTGCCCGATGCCCGCCGCGCGCTCCGCGATGTTCGGGTTGTCCGCGCCGGGTACCGCGAGGCCGGAGAGGTCGCCCTTGACGTCCGCGAGGAAGACGGGCACACCGGCCTGGGACAGCCCCTCGGCCATGCCCTGCAGCGTCTTCGTCTTTCCGGTGCCCGTCGCGCCGGCCACGAGCCCGTGCCGGTTCAGCATCGACAGCGCGAAACCGACCTGGACCTGCGGGTTCGGCGTCGCCTCACCGCCCGGCGTCCCCTCGAGGAGAGCGCCGAGGGGGAGCGTGGCCTCGGCGGCGTAGCCCGCCGCGACCTGCGCGGCGTATCCCTCGGGCGCGGGTGCCTGCTCCGCCGGCGGGGTGGCCGGGGCCGCGGCGCGCTCGTCGGCCGCTGCCTGCTCCGCGGCGGCGCGCTCCGCCTCGTCCAGGGCCGCCTGGGCGGCCGCAGCGGCCTCGCGCAGCCGGGCGAGGTCTGGCGTCGATGCATCAGACATGTCTCGGATGCTAGGTCGGTCCGTGACGGTGCGCGCGGGGAGGGTCCTGCACGTTTACCGGTCTGGTTCCTCGCGCGGATAGAGTGGCGCGGTCATGCGCACCCGACGTCGTCCTCCCCGCCCGGCAGCACCCCAGGAGGTGCGGGTCGTCACCGACTCGACCGCCTGCCTGCCCGCCGACCTGCCGGGCGGCCCGGC